>CAYUNA010000068.1:0-12493 GCA_964445895.1 uncultured Saprospiraceae bacterium
TTGAGGATGAAAAATGATTTTTGCAAAATCATTTTTCATCCTCAAACTCCTCTTGCTTTAAATGCAAATAAATTTTTGTTACACTGTATTCAGTCGCAAAATTGTGCAACACATTAATTTCAATGTCACAATTTTGACTTATTTTACTTTTTATTTTTAAATAATATATTATTTTTTTCATCCTTTTTATAGAGAATCTACTTGCGGCAATCACTAAAAAAGTCTACATTTTATTCAAAAAAACCTATATAACTATTTGAAAACAAACATTTTACACGAAAAAACATTCACATTGAAAATTACCCCCAAAATAATACTTTCCTAAACATCTATTTCTTTTCTAAAAACACTTTATTTTGTGACATAGTTTTTTTGTAAAAAAGGAATAATTGTTGTAACATTGAAACTAAAGTTCAAAGGAAAGAAAACAATGAAGAATTTAATAGAGATTGCTAAGATAGTTACAAAAAAAAGGGTACGTAAGATTGAGATTTTTGACGACCATTCATTGCGGCATAAAAACTCAAAGTTTAATGATTTTTATGAAGCCTTGATTGCCATGAAATTCAAAAACGATCGTGATGCTGCTCGCTTTTTATACGATTGTACTCCGACAGATGATAAATACCGGCAGTTGAAATCGCGTTTTCGTAAGCGACTGCTCAACACCTTGTTTTTTTTAGATGTCAATTTGCCTTCCACATCAAGTTATGACCGAGCTTATTACTCCTGCAATAAAGATTGGACGTTAGTAAAAATTTTGCTGTCAAATGACGCAGAATTAACGGCAAACTCATTGGCAAGACAAATTTTGACGACAGCATTAAAATACAAATTTGCGGATGTGATTGTCAATTGTTGCCGCATTTTGAGAAAATATGCCGCCAAACACGAGCAAGAAAAGCTGTTTGAAGAATATGATGCTCACATCAAGCAATATTCTAATGTGTTGGATGCAGAAATTCGCTCGGAGGAATTGTTTCAGCGAGTAATTATGAACTACTATAAACCATCGAGCGCAGAATCAGATTTGAAAGAGAAAATTGATACTTATTGTGACGCATTGGTCGGATTATCAGAGATTTATGATTCGCCAGTTGTGATTTATAATATGTATTTGGTATGGACGTATCGTTATGAAATGTTGCATGATTTTGATGCCATGTTGGAGGTTTGTAATCAAGGAGAAAAATATATTGAAGAACATCCAAAATATTATCAAGAAGACAAATTAGCAACTTTTCAACTCAAACGAATGTCTGCTTATCTGCATCTTCGTGATTTTAAAAATGGAAAAATCAATGCCGAGAAATGCCTACAAACCTTCCCGGATGGTAGCGAGACCTGGTTTGATTTTATGGAATATTATCTATTGCTGACTTTGCATACCGAAAATCATGTGAATGCCATCGCCATTTTCAATCGGGCAAGAGGCAATTCTAAGTTTAGAAAATTAGACAATGAAACCAAAGACCGATGGCACATTTATGATATATATTTAAATTATATCATGGAAAGCTTGGGGGAAGAAAATTTGGTTTTAAAATCGCAGCGTAAAAAGACTTTTAAACTGCAAAAATTCTTATCCGACCCCATTTTATATCCAAAAGAACAACGGGTTTTTACCATTCACCTCGTGGTTGCTCAATTGATGTTTTTAATTGAAAAGAAAAATTACACTCAGGCAACTGAACGAGTCGAACGCCTGAGAAATTACGCCAATCGACAGCTCAAAAAAGAGGAACACTTTCGCCTGATTCAGTTTATTCGCTTACTACAAATGTTAGCAAAAGCGGAATATTTGTTGTCTGAATTATCGGGTACAGATAAATATTATAGCCGTTTGCTTGAAACGCCTTTTTATTATCGTGGACTAAAAAGTGAATTTGAAGTCATTCCTTATGAAAAATTATGGCGCTTGATTTTGTCGCGCATTCGGTAGACGAGTCACAAGTTGTGAGTTACGGGCTAATTTGATACATTTGTGCAGTTTTTGAGAAAAACGATTAACGATTTTTTTAACTGACTGCCCGTGTGCGATATGCCACACGCCGTCTACTGTTACAAACCTTTTTGTGAAAAAGATTATCATTGCCATCGACGGACATTCTTCTTGTGGAAAAAGCACTTTGGCTAAATCACTCGGAGATGTTCTGCATTACAACTATATTAGTACAGGTGACATGTATCGTGCAGTGACACTCTATTTGATTGAGAATCAAATAGATGTGACGGATGAGCGAGCAGTCAAAATTGCCTTACCCAACATTGAGATTCATTTTGAAAATCGAGGTAACGGGACGCATATTTTTCTAAATGGAAAGGATGTACAAGGTGAAATTCGTAAAATGTACGTTTCCGAAAAGGTAAGTCCTGTAGCGACAATTTCTGCCGTTCGCCGAAAAATGGTATTTCTACAACACGGAATGGGCGACGAAAAAGGGATTGTCATGGATGGTCGAGATATCGGCACGGTTGTCTTTCCGAAAGCAGCATTAAAAATCTTTTTGACTGCCGACGTGGAAGAACGAACGCGCCGCCGTTTTGAGGAAATAAAAGCGAAAGGACAGCACGCTGATTGGGAAGAAGTGAAGCAAAATTTGATGAATCGAGACCATATCGATTCTACTCGCGAAGATAGTCCACTGAAGCAGGCTGATGACGCTGTGTTAATTGATAATACAAACCTTTCGCCGACAGAACAATTGGCGATGGTTAAGGTATTGGCAGAATGTCGGATGCAGGGGTAAGTACTCGGACATTTAATTCGCGTTCCTTATTCCATTAAAAAATTCTTATAAATCTGCTGCAAGTCAATCACTGACTGCTGAATATTCATTCTACCTCGAATTGTATTTTGTGCACCTTGAGCGAGTTTTTTTCGTAATTTTTCATCTTTATACAGTCGTTCTATTGCCGTTGCAATCGCTTCTGCATTGTTGACCGGGACGACTAATCCTGATGCTTCATTATCCACAAATTCTGCAGGCCCACCCGTGTTTGTCACAATCGGCGAAACTCCCAGAGACATCGCTTCCAAAATCCCTTTGCCTAATCCTTCGTGGTCAGAGGGCTGAATATAAACGTCGCTCGCTTTGACCAAATTGATGGCATCTTTGCGATAACCTGTTAAGTGAAAATTATTTTTATAAGGGCTTTTCTTTAGTAATTTTAAATTTTCGGTAGCGTCCATATTTCTACCAATTAAGAAAAAGTAAATGGGCAAATTTTCCGGTAAAAAATGGGTAGATTTAATCAGAACATCAATGCGTTTGAACCGTCGATAATTGGCAACGCAGGTTACGATAAATGCATTTTCAGGTAAATGAAATTCTTGTAAATTAGCGGATTCGACGTTTTTGTACCAATCTAAATTTTGACCTTTATAAAAATGTTTGACCTTATTTTTATTAAAAAAAATCTGTGTTTGCAAATAGGATTGAATGGCTTTCGAAACGGCTGTAATCCCATCAACTCTCGGATGCAAATGTTTCAAATAAGAATTGGGATTGTACCATTTGGTAATGCCAATCACACCGCGATAAGTTAGTACTTTCACTGGAATGCCGATGGCTGCAAATGCACCGTTAGAGATGGCTTTGCTATTGAAAAGGTGTAAAATATCATATTGACCACGTTTCAGTTCTGCTCGAATTAATTGAATCGCCGACCAGGAAAGTTTCTTTTCTGGATGAAAATCAATCACTCGAATGCCCGCTTTTTTAAATTCGGATAAAAACGCACCGTCGCCAAAAGTCATTAACGTCAAATCCACACCCGCTTGTTTTAAGCCGATAAATAGCTCACCTTCAGGGCGAACAGAATTCAAAATATCACGATAATCACTAATGATGAGTACCTTCATTACTTTGCTTTGCTTGTCCATTTATTGCCTTTGATTCTAAAACGCCAATCCCATAATGCACACTCTTCCGCATAATCAATGCCTACCCGAGGGCTACAGATAATTTCTTCCTCGGCAATGATTTCACCACTATCTTCTATCCAAATGACAGTCTCATCATCAAGCAAACTCGTTCCCGTAAATGCTTTGGTAATACCCATTGCTTTGCTCAAAACGCCTGGTCCAGCGGTTAATTGTGGTTTTAGTTTGTCCATTCCGCGCCGTTTCAACATGAGGTCAACATTTTCAATTGGCTCGATACCACGCACCAAAATCGCGTGCGCCATACCTTTTTTTGCGGTTACAATATTGAATAAATGATGAATACCGTAGCACAAATAAATGTATGCAACACCGCCTTCTTCAAACATCACCTGGGTACGTTTAGTAAAGCGGTTTAAATGTGCGTGACAGGCTTTGTCATCAGGCGCGCGATAAGCTTCCGTTTCCACTATTTTGCCAACAGTCCGTTGTCCGTTAAAATTGGTGACCAGATGTTTGCCCAATAATTCTTTAGATATTTGAACGACATCGGTACGGATATAGAAAGATTTTTTAAGTTTTTTCATAATTAAGAAAAACGAAAAAAGGGAACTAACTATCGTCAATTCCCTTTTTTCTATTTTTTAAAATGGGTAAAATTATTCAACTCTCCGGATATTCAACTACTAAAAAAGTCGCTAACTCAGGACTCTTTAATGTCGAACTTCCAAACACCGAGCGACTAAATTCTATCCACCATTTCGTTATCTCTCGATTCGATATCTGGATCAACGTACTCAGGTCGAGGTCCAACCAATCGTTCTACATCCGATTTCAACAAAACTTCTTTTTCCAATAGCGCATTGGCTAAAAGCTCCAATTCGTTACGTTTTTCAGTCAACAAGGCTTGCGCTCGGATATATTGCTTTTCTGCCAACTCTCTTACCTCTTTGTCAATCATGCTCGCTGTACCATCAGAGTATGGTTTTTGAAAAGAATCGCTTTGCATTCCGTGGAAAGAAACCTGTCCTACTTTATCGCTCATTCCAAAGACAGCGACCATACTGTAAGCCATTTTGGTTACCTGGTCAAGGTCACTTTGCGCGCCTGTAGAAATCTTATTAAAGACAATTTTTTCTGCTGCCCGACCACCAAAAGTCATACACATTCGGTCAAGCAATTGCTCTGTCCGAGTGATGTATTCTTCCTTCGGTAAATACTGCGCATAACCTAATGTACCGATTCCACGCGGTACAATCGTTACTTTGACCAAAGGCGAAGCATGTGGCAAAAACCAACCACAAATTGCGTGACCTGCCTCATGGTAAGCGATAATTTTCTTTTCGTTTGGCGAAATCAGTTTATTCTTTTTCTCCAATCCACCTATCACCCGGTCAAGTGCATGATTAAAATCATCCATATCGACTGCATCTTTTCCACGTCGAGCAGCTACCAAAGCTGCCTCATTACACACATTTGCAATATCTGCCCCCGCAAAACCTGGCGTCATTTCTGCCAATGCTGTCGGGTTCATTTCTGATGAAATTTTGATATTTTTCAGGTGTACTTTAAAAATTGCTTCCCGTCCTTTCAAGTCCGGTCGGTCAATTCCGATTTGTCTATCAAAACGTCCTGGTCGCATCAATGCCGAATCCAAAACATCTGGTCGGTTGGTTGCTGCCATTAGAATCACTCCTTTATCGGTACTAAAACCATCCATTTCTACCAACAACTGATTCAAAGTATTTTCGCGCTCGTCGTTACCACCTTGCATCCCACCACGTCCTCGTGCTCGACCAATCGCATCAATTTCATCAATAAAAATGATACACGGTGCTTTCTCTCTTGCTTGTTTAAACAAATCACGCACTCGCGATGCACCAACTCCCACAAACATTTCCACAAAATCAGACCCTGAAATCGAGAAAAATGGTACGCCAGCTTCTCCAGCTACGGCTTTTGCCAACAACGTTTTACCAGTACCCGGAGGGCCTACAAGTAATACTCCTTTCGGAATTTTACCACCCAACGCGGTATATTTTTTCGGATTTTTCAAAAAGTCAACCACTTCCATTACCTCTTCTTTTGCCTCATCTAATCCGGCAACATCCTGAAAAGTCACATTTACTTTAGCATTTTGGTCAAACAACGTCGCTTTCGATTTTCCAATATTAAAAATCTGCGACCCCGGACCACCTGCACCACCGCCAACCCGACGCATAATGAATATCCAAATGATAACAATTATTGCTATTGGCAATACCCAACTGAGTATCTGAGGCGCCCAATTGACCTTAGTTTTATTGATAGGATAAACCCGCAAGTCTTCCGACAGTTCATTATTGAACGCCTCCATTCGCCGCTCAAATTGCCCCAAATCACCAATCGTCATCGTAAAATGCGGTCGTGGATTACCGAAACTACTTTTACCATGGTCACTGTATTCATCCTTACCAATAGCAGATTCTTTCAAGTAGATATTGACATAATTTCCATTGATGACTTCCAATGATTTCACATCACCTTTGCGCATCATCGACTTCAATTGCTGTTCACTAATTGGGTCGTTGCTCGAACCATCCAATGCCATAAAATTCATCCCCAATAGCACCAATGCAATGATACCATAAATCCAATACGAATTGAATTTTGGTCCTTGCCCATCTTGTTGTCGCAAGTCTCGCTTGTCCTTTGAATCTTGCTTGCCTTGCTTATCTTTATTTTCCATTTATTCTTTGAAATGAGTGGCTGAAAATCGGCGAAAACAATGATTGCGAATCGCCTCTATCTCCAATCAATTTTGAAAATTTATAACTGTTACCTTTACAACGATTGAAAAGTAAAACTGTTTATCAAAGGTGTCAGAATCAGGTGTCAGGTATTAGAAATTCCAAACTATCGGATTTTCTGATACCTGACACCTCACTCCTGACATCTTCTACAAAGTATCATATTCTGAAAAAACCGCATCACTCCACAAATCTTCCAATTCATAAAAAGTACGGGTTTCTTTGTGAAAAACATGAACGACTACATTGAAGTAATCAATACAAATCCAAGTTGCACTTTGTTGCCCTTCTTGTGAAATCGGCATCAAGTTACCTTCGTTTTTCACGCGAAGATAAACATTATCTGCAATTGCTTTAGTTTGTGTATTGGAATCTCCTTCACAGATGATAAAAAAGTCGGCAGGTGCTTCATCCAGTTTTCTCAAATCCAATTTCAGGATTTTTTTACCTTTGATGTCTTGAATGCTATCAATGATGAGGTCGTTTAAGGCTTCAGGAGTCATTTTTCCCTCCTGTTTGGTGATGGTTTGTGTATTCAAATTGTATATTTTTTTATGGTCTTTGGCTTTTTAGTCTTTCGTTTTTAGTGTATTTTTCAATAAAAAGGAAAGAAAAAAGAGACACAAATTTATTTATTATCAAAAAAAACACGTCTATCAATACTTTGTTTATCGGTCGAAATTTTGAAGAGCATCCAGAATTGGCATCAACCAACGCACATGCACAACTATTGCTATCAAAAAGCAAACCAAGCGAAGGAACTGTCATTTCGGCTCAAAATCAGACCGCTGGAAGAGGACAAATTGGCAGTTTGTGGGAAAGTGAGCCTGACAAAAACCTCAATCTCAGCATTTTATTCTACCCCACTTTTTTGCCCGTTCCCCAACAATTTCAACTCAATCAAGCCATTTGTTTAGGTGTCCGTGACTTTGTGGCAAAGTACGTTCAAAAAACGGTGAAAATCAAATGGTCGAACGATATTTATGTGAATGATAACAAAATTTGCGGCATTTTAATTCAAAATACGTTAAAAGGTGTTCAAATTCAATCCAGTATCGTCGGAATTGGCATTAATGTCAACCAAACTGAGTTTTTGAGTCAACCTCCAAATCCCACTTCTTTCAAATTGGAAACTCACCGCGATTTTGACCTGACAGCCATGAAAAGAACCCTCTGCGAATGTATCGAACCGCGCTATTTTCAATTAAAAAATGGTCGACACGATGAATTGTATCTCGATTATTTGAGCCATTTGTATCGGTATCAGGAACTGGCTTTGTTTCAACGCCCTAATGGCGAGGCGTTTATGGGGATGATTATGGGGGTTTCGGATATTGGAAAATTGCAGATAGAAACAAGTGGTAAAATGGAGGAATTTGGGATTAAGGAAGTCAAGTTTGTACAGTAGTATTTTGAAGTCCCTGGAGGGCAATGCTGTTGAATTAAGGAATTTTGATGGCACGGGTAGCGGATACCTTTAGGGTATCTGCTACCTTTTTGCTGCGTTTTAGGTAGCAGATACCTTGAAGGTATCCGCTACCCGCGCTTAATTCAACAGCATTGCCCTGGAGGGTCGGTCTTTTGTTCAAAAACACATAAGTGACGCGTGGTACTTCACTAAAAACCAATCGTAAATTCGTCCGCATCCAACTCCGCTTCCACCCCAATCGGCAACGTAATCTGATTCGAGATGTGCCCAAACGACAGTCCATACACCACAGGAATTTTCAAATCTCCCAAACGGTCAGTCAGCGTCTCCAACAACGTCAATGAATTGGCATCCGCAGGGGCTTTACAATCTGCAAAAACGCCCAAAGCGATACCCGATGCCGCTGGCAAATTGGTCGCTTGCCGTAGCTGCGTCAACATTCGGTCAATGCGGTACGGCTTCTCTCCAATATCTTCGATAAAAACGATTTTATTTTTGAAATCAGGCTCAAATTCCGTCCCTGCTAATGATGCAAGTAAGGATAAATTTCCACCGATTAACTTTCCTTTGGCTTTGCCCGAGACAATGGTTTTGGGATGATAAATGGAATCTTCATTTTGTAGATTTTCAGCGGAAGGTTTTATTAAAAAATTAGTGATTGGCTGCATCACTATTTTTTGAAAATGCTCAACGGTGTAATCTGTAAAATCAGAGGCTGCTACTGGCCCATGAAAACCAATCAGTCCAGTCTTTTTATAAATTGCTAACAACAATGCTGTGATATCGCTGTAACCAATCAACGCTTTTGAATTCCGCTTAATCAACTGATAATCAATCTTTTCTAAAATCCTCCCACAACCATAACCGCCGCGTGCGCACCAAATTCCATCAATGTTTTCATCCGCAAACATCGCGTGCAAATCGGCTAATCGCTGAGCGTCTGTGCCTGCATTGAACCCGCGTTTAGCGCGAATATTTTCACTTAATTTCACTTCAAACCCCAGACTTTTTACCTGTTCAACCGCTGTTTTTAACCCATCATCTGAAATAAAACTACCGGGCGTGATTATGCCAATGGTATCACCTTTTTTCAGCAGTTTTGGTTGCTTGCTTTTACAAAACTTATCGGGTGTGGCTTGCGCTAAAAACGGCAATATACCAAGCGCAGTAGTCGCAGTTACTTTTGAAAAATTTCGACGATTCATTAATTGAAAATTTATTGCTAAAATTGTTTACTTGACCTGACAAAAAATAAAATCCCTATATGAGGATTAGGATAACTCAGAATACAGTTCATTATCTAATTTTTGTCCGCCCGCACCACGGGATTTCTATTTATAGCGGCAATCATTTTGATTTTTTACTAAAAAAATCAAAATGATTGCCGCTGAAAAAAATCCGTGGTGCGGGCGGACAGATCATCACTATTAAACTTGCAAAAAATAATTCATATTATCAAAAATATTTTTTGTTAGGTCAAGTGAAAATTGTTAATTAAATTTTATAAATGCGTGACACTATTTATCTAATTCTATAAAATACAGACCACAAATTTAGTAAATCCATTCCATTTGACATTTTACTAAAATAATGCTTAATTTAGCCCTCACTATTAAGTTAAGTACTGGTATGTTAATAATAAAAACACAGAAAATGCGATTTTTTGCTATATTCATTATTTTAAATTTCAGTCAGTTACTCATTGGTCAAAACAATTTCCAACGCTGTTCTGCCAATGAACACCGCCATTTTTTACAACAGCAAAATCCCGCAAAGATTCAACAACAGGAAAATCGTAAAATTTTCATCAAAAACTACCTGGGAAATCATAAAGAAATCGTGCAAAATCGGGCAGCAATCACCATTCCTGTCGTGGTGCATGTAGTTTATAAAACAGAGGAAGAAAATGTTTCGGATGCCGTCATTCAATCACAAATTGATGCACTGAACGAAGATTTTGGCATGAACAATATTGAGATTGACGACGTACCGAACGAATTTCAAAATAGCATTGCCAACGTTGATATTGAATTCTGTTTGGCGCAAGTTGACCCTAACGGTAATGCGACGACGGGCATTGTGCGGCGAGAGACGAATTTGAATCAATTTAATGACCAGGATGGCAGCATTTTTTATGACAATGATGGTGGCTCAGACTCTTGGCCCGCAGAGGATTATATGAATATTTGGGTTTGTAATTTGGGTAGTTTTTTAGCAGGTTTTGCGACCTTTCCGAATGATGCCGATGAAGGAGAAGATGGGGTTGTGATTAATTATATAAACTTTGGTCGCGTAGGATTAGACCCGCCGTATCATCTCGGACGCACGACTACGCATGAGGTTGGGCATTTCTTTGGTTTGGAACACGTTTGGGGTAGTGGTTCGGCAACGTGTAGCGACGATGACGGCATCGCGGACACCCCAAATACCAACACGACTTATATCGGAGAATGCCCTGCTAATGCAGAAAATTCTTGTAGCTCAAATGATATGTTCATGAATTTCATGTATTATACGGATGATGGTTGCATGGCGATGTTTTCGGAGGGACAAAAAGCGGTGATGTTGGCAAATTTAGACAATTTCAGGGCAGGTTTGACAACGTCGTTAGCATGTAGTCCGTTGGCTACAATTGATCAGGATTTAGATAATTCTCTGCAAATCTTTCCAAATCCTACGACAAATTTGCTTTATTTGCAATTGGATAAATTCGCTTCTGAAATTTTAACTATGACTGTTTTTGATAATTTTGGAAAGCCCATTTATAAAGATTATTTTAAAAATACCATTGACGTTTCTGATTTTTCAAAAGGAATTTATTTTTTAAAGATGACGACGAAAAATGGCATTGTGACTCGTAAATTTGTTGTGCAATAACACCAATTCCATACTATGAATTCCATTTTCAACCGCTTTTTCAAACCTGCCAAAACACCCAACGGTCAGCCGAACATTCGATTTGGGCGGTATAGCGATTCCTATAAAAATGCACAACAATATAAGTCGTGGGATAAAGCGTTATTGGCATTCGAAAAAGAAAAATATTTGGATTGTTACCGAGCATTTTTCAAGTATCTAAGGGATGAAAACGAAGACAACGTAAAATTTTGGGAAGCCAATCACGGCATTCATTTTGAACTCTTGCAAGGGTCAAAAAAAGTGGTTGGTTTTGCGGACAGAAAACGATTTAAAGCGGAGGCTAAAGTAGCAAAAGTAGAGCATTTGAATTTGGGTTTGATGAAGCGGTTGAGTACCGCCAATTTTGACCTAAAATATAGTCGCTATGCTCTCGACAACGACCAGGATATTACCATTCTTTTTGACACTTACACTCTTGATGGTTCGCCGTATAAATTGTATTATGCACTCAAAGAATTGGCGACTAATGCCGATAAGCAAGACGACCTTTTGGTAGAAGAATTTGATGATTTGCACCCTGCTGATACCGACCATTTAGAACCATTAAATGACCAGGAAAAAGAGGTCAAACATGCCTTTATCAAGCAACAAATTAATCGCGTTTTAAAGGAAGTCAATGAGGGCGAATTGACCGCCGACGACTACCCTGGCGCAATAGCGTATTTGTTTTTAAACCTAACCTACAAACTGGATTACCTGACTAAGCCCGAAGGCTTTATGATGGAAAGTTTGGAACGCATTCACCGGCTCTATTTCACTAGTAATGAACAGAATACACTTAATAAAAATGCTATTCTAAAAAAAGAATTTGAGCATTTACAAGCTCGAACTAAGGACGAGTATTTTCGGGGAATGTATGAAGTGCCTTCGACTTTTGGCATCACTTCGCCCGTCAATCATGATAAAATCGCCTCATTTATTGATGCAGAATTGCACAATATGGATTGGTATCAAGAGCAAGGTCATGAAACAATTGCAGTGGCAATTCCGAGCTATATTGTAGGGTATAGTTTGTTCTATTATGCTGTACCGAAACCTGTTCGTGACTTATTTCATTTGTATTTTCAAATTATCGAAAACGAGTATTTTCAATCGTTGGGTTTTTCGACAGATTATTACAATAGTTCAACGCAAAAATTTAATACAAAAAATATCAAGCGGGCTATCAAAGATATAGCGACTGAAAACAGAAAACAATACCTGCGCTTGACTCCAAATGTTGGCCAATTGAGTTTTTCCTCTTTATCTGCTTTTGCCAAGTCTTTTTTAATTATGGTCAGAGATTTGGACATGGCGAAGATTGATTGATACAGTGTGTAAAAACTTTCTTTACGTTTTGCTCGGCGGCTAAAGCCATTTTTCGAAAATACAAAATGACTTTTTACAAAGTTGTATTAAGCACCTACGGTATGCACACATCTCGACTTGGTCATTAATTTTATAATTTTTCAAATACAATCCAGTTCTTTA
>CAYUNA010000069.1:0-12474 GCA_964445895.1 uncultured Saprospiraceae bacterium
TTAACATGAATTACTTATATAATTTGAGTAAATTCAATTCGCAAAAGTAATCAAAAAAGTAAATGATTTTTAGGGACGAATTGTTTCGAGAAAGATTTAATGTTTTTGAAGAAAAAATGATAATTTTGTTAAAAATGAGTCTATTCTGTTTTTAGTTTCATTAGGAACTATCATTTTTTAAACAAATTTCTCTTTGATACTTTCTATGAGCGTAAGTTAATCTTAAATTTTCGAGCAATAAATAAAAACGATTGGGTTTATGAAAATAGATAAACTAGATAAGCAGATTTTAGATATTTTGATGAAAGACGCTAATGTGCCGTATACTGAAATTGCCAAACGTTTATTTGTTTCTGGTGGTACGATTCATGTTCGCATGGATAAACTTAAAAAAATGGGGGTCGTGAAAGGCGCACACCTTGATGTAGATTATGAAAAGTTGGGATTTGACGTTTCTGCGTTTTTAGGCATATATTTGGATAAAGGGTCTATGTATGATGAGGTGGCCAAGCAGTTGATGGAGATTCCAGAAGTGACTGGCGCGCATTATACCACAGGGATGTATAATATTTTTGCGAAAATCGTTTGTCGAGACACCACACATTTACGGGAGGTCTTGCATGACAAATTACAGAAAATATCGGGTATTCAGCGCACAGAAACGATGATTTCACTGGAAGAAAGTGTCAATCGGCCGGTGCATATTTTGGATGAAGAGGATTGATTTTATTATTTTATGGAAATGTATTGGTCAACTCCTCTTATAAGTGCGTGACATTTATTTGCAAAACTACGAGAACTCACACCCCCTGCGGAAATTAATTTTCTAAACACCTATTCGTAAGAGGATGAACAGTTCTATTTTTTATAAAATTTTATTCATAAGCTGTTGTTTTATGAGTTTTCAAATGACTTCATTTGGAAATACAGACTTGCCTTTAAATTTTTTCAATATTAACCATCCTACTGAACAAAATGTATCATTGTCGTCTTTAAATATATCTTTGTTAGATACGCTGCCTAAGCCATCGAAGTATCAGGGCTATCGTTTATATCTGACACAAATAAAAGTTGAAAAAGAAACGAATAATTGGGTACGCATCACGTTCACGGCAATTAATACGGGCGAAAAAGAAGTCGATTTTGGTAAAAAAGGTCGCGAGCACTGGGTGCAAGTTTTGTTTGATGATTCGATTCGACGTAGCAAATTAGGTGGGTTTCGCGACAATATTCGGCAAGAGCTTTACAATATTAATTTTAAATTAGAACCAGGAAAAATTGTTGTTGACCAGGAATTGAAATTTTCAAAAATACTGGAATGGTCACAACCCAAAACAAAGGAATCAGAATCAGAAGTCATTGTTTTATCGTCAAAAGTAGTCGAAGAACGCTTAGAAGCCGAAGACATCATCGCTGATCAGGAAAAATGTGCGGACCTTGTATTTTCTGATTTTAAAATTGTAGAAAAAGGAAAAAAGCACGTTGTGTTGGAGTATGCCGTCGAAAATATCGGCAAAGGGCCGGCACCGCTTAAAATTAAGGAAAAAGGAGAGGATATTTTGATTGGTTTACGCGTATTCTTATCTGGCGCACCAATCGTTTCTCGTGCCTCAAAGGAATTGGGAATGGATGTACTGCGTGTTCCATATTATCAAAAAGAATTATATCCTGGCGAAAAAATTATCCAACAAACGGAGATACAAACGAAAGCTAAAACTAAGTTTCTAAAATACCTGGTATTGCAAATTGACTCTTATCGCCTGATGCGCGAATGTGACCGACGGAATAATGAATCTGCGGTGATTTTGGAATGAGTTGCTAAAGATTTTCTTCCCATCTTTTTAAAATATCCAACAACCACCGTCGTTCTGTCAAAAATTGAATAGATTTGACTTCTTCACGGATAGCCGCCAATTTTTTTGGATTGCGTCGCATGATTTTATTCAAAATACTACAAAAGTTTAAATAAGTCTGTCGAACAGAACGAGAGATGCTTTTATTTCTTTTCAAAAAAAGACTAAACGACGCAATGAGCGACAGTAGCGGTTCGTCTGCTTTCAATTCATAATAATTTTTCATTAACAGCACCTTTGTACTTGTATTATAAGAAATATCAGTGAATTGTGTTTGATTCAAATAGCCAATAGACTCGTTAAAATCTTTGCGATTAAAATACAAATTGGCGAGATTAAAATGAAGGGCGTTGTCTTGAAATTCTTTGGGCAATTTTGGATTATATTGATGAATAAAATTTTCGACCCAATCATGAGTGCGGAGATTAAAACCAATATTAATGATGTTTTTATAAATCCAAGGCGATAAAAAGCCGCCCTCAAAAAGAAATTGGTTTTCGATACCATGCAAATATAATTTTAGCGCTTCTTCCAAATAATCTTGTTTCCCTTCCCGAAAACGTCGAGCGCAATAATTGATAACAAAATGGTAAATAAACCGCCCATCTTCAGGAGTGAGTAGCTCAATTTGAGTGAGCACAAGGCCTTTTAGTTTTTCAAAATGTTCCGCTTCTTTTTCATTGCCCAACATCTTGGAAGCCAAATAATAAAACTCAATACAAGGTTCGCTGATGTTTGTTTTTTGATTAAGGTACTCTTGAATTTTTTCTAAATAACTAATGTCAAAATCAGTAGCGACAATGTTTTGATTGTTGAGCATGGAGCAACTGTGCTGTAATTTTTCAGCAAAATAAAAATTATCTAAGCTATTGGTAACCAACTGTTGATATTCATTGGATTTACGGGATTGTTGTGATAAATGATACCGAACTGCTGCATCACGTACAAGATATTCTTTTAAATAAAAATCGGCGTCGTGAATCTTCGTTTCCTCCAAATCTTTGTTAACTTTGCGAAAATTTTGTTGAAAAGCTTTCGACAATTTCCTATCTATTAGAGCATCCAAAAAATAGGCATCATCTGTTGTTGCCTTAATCTTACTTTTTTCAATTGTAAAAAACTGTTCAATCAATTTGGACAAATCACTCATCAAATAGCTCAATTGTTTTTCATTATAGCTTTTATTGGGATATAATGTTTTATATATAGCTGTTTTAGTGACCTTATTTTCTGGAAAATTAGGTGCGTGTTTTTGTACAACTTTATAAAAATCCACTAGCTCGTGCTTTGTATTAAAATAAGGAGATGCGATGAATTGCTCAAAAAGTTTGAATTCTTCCTTTTGAAAAGTCATTAAATAGGTAATTAGCTTACTTTTTTTCATGATTTCGGCATTTTAACACTTTCGTATAAATACTTTTTGAAAGTAAAAACCAAATATACAGCGGAAAAAAATACAAAACAAATTAAAATAATTATAAATTGTTTTGTGTAAACTGTTGATTTTTAGATTATTATGGTTTTTATATGATTTTTAGGGAGTAATTGTAATGTGTGAAATGCTTGGAAAATGCTAAAAAATGTAATTGTCAAACCTTGACTTGGGCGTTACCTTTGCAACTGAAAGTCAGTCCCAAAAATAAATCGAGTCGTATGCAACAAACACAGAGCCTAATAACACTACTCTTAACCTGCTGTCTTCTGCAATTCAATTTGTCAGGACAGAACATCGTTTATCCGGGTGACATCAATAATAATGGTGTCGTTTCGGGAGTCGATTTGCTGTACTTCGGTACCGCTTTTGAAGCTACGGGTAATGAGCGGTCCAATGCATCATTAAACTGGTTAGGACAGGAAGTTGACCAACTTTGGACAGAAGAATTTCCAGGAGGTATCAACCTTTCCTACGCCGATGCTGATGGAAATGGCGTGGTAAACGAAAATGATTTATTAGGCGGTATTTTAGGAAATTTTGAAAAATCGCACGGAACACAAGGTAGCGAAGGCTATATGAATGGGGTTGAAGGAATAGACCCAATGATTGCCTTGATTCCACACTCACCAGAAGCTTATCCAAATTCTCAAATTGGTTTTGATATTGAATTGGGTACATCCGACTTGCCTATCAATGAATTTTATGGTATTTCTTTTATTGTGCGTTTTAGTACAGATGTGATTGATGAGACGAGCGGCGTTCAGTTTGAAATTGGAAGTGACTCCTGGATTGACCCCAATCAAGATAATCATCGAAAAATTTCTACTCTTCGAGATGATGGCTCTATTGAATTTGCAATTACCCGTTTGGACAAACAGCCAATTGGTGGTAGTGGCAATGCAGCACAATTTTTTGTAATCATCGAAGATTTTGTTGGTGCTTTACCTGTTGATTCGGTAGAAATATTTGTAGAAAATGTTCGATTGACCAATGAAAAATTAGAAACTGCTCCAATGGCATTGGGACGAGCGAGCTTTCAATTAGTTGAAAATGGGGCACTTAATCCACCGAGTTCCAACTGTCCTGACATTGTTGCTCCTGTCTGTGCAAGCAACGGCATTACTTATTTAAATAGCTGTTTTGCACTTGAAGCAGGTGTTACAGATTTCACGCCAGGCGTTTGTTATAGCGATTGTATTGACCCAACAGCGATTACGCCCGATGAAGTTTGTTCTACCGTTTATGACCCAGTTTGTGGGTGTAATGATGTGACTTATGCCAATGCTTGTGAGGCAGATAAAGCAGGTGTGACGGCTTATACTTCCGGGGCTTGTAATTCTTCTAATTGCTACAATCCACAGCAAGTAGCAGCGAGTGGAAGTACTTACGTTGACCCAAATAGCGGCGTCATTACGGTGAATTGTACAGTTGATAATGAGCCAGTTTGTGGCTGTGATGGCATCACTTATTCGAGTGCTTGTCTGGCAGAAGCGAGCGGCATTACTTTTTATACATCGGGTAGTTGTGGCACTTGTGTTGACCCATGGACGATGAACCCCGATGCCTTATGTACTTATGATTACGAACCCGTTTGTGGTTGCAATGAAGTGACGTATCTCAACGAATGCCAGGCGACGGCGGCAGGAATCCTTAGTTTTACCACAGGCGCCTGTGGCACAGCCAGTACCTGGTGTAACGAGGCTATCCCAATTCAATGTGGCGATTTTTTACCTACCGAAACAACCGTCGGTGCAGGCAATGACCTTAGTTTTTATCAAAACTGCCTGAATACCACCACGCTCGTTGGACCAGATAAGGTTTATGTAATTAATAAAAATACGCCAGGTGATTTACAGATTGGTTTAGAAATCATGACACCGGGCTTGGATTTAGATTTATTCTTATTGGCAGATGATTGTAGTAATGTAACTTGTTTGGCAGGAAGCCATACGAATAATTCAGCAACCAATAACGAAGGAATTTTATATGAAGACGCACCAATCGGGACTTACTATATCGTTGTTGATGGACAATACGCGGATTCGGAAGGCGATTACCGTTTGGAAGTAAGTTGTGCATACTTGGATTGTTCTGATGCAAACCCATTGACTTGTGGCGTACCTTATTTAGATAATAATATTAATGGAAATGACAATGTGTCGCTCTATCACTGCGGCAATGTTTTAAATGTAGAAAATAATGGTCCAGAAGTTGTCCATACTTTCACGGTGACTGAACCTGGTCAAGTCGATATTTCTTTAACTGGTTTAACTGCCAATTTAGAATTATTTCTCTTGGATGCCTGTGACAATAGCGAGTGTTTGCAATATAGCCAAAACGGTGGCACAAGTAGCGAATTGATTACGACATTCCTCGCGCCGGGTACTTACTATGTTGTTGTTGATGGTTATAATGGAGCGACTAGTGATTATACTTTACAAGTGGATTGTGAAAGCGTTTGTGATTTAGGAGTATCTATTGATGTTACGAATACGAATTGTTTAGACAATAATGGACAATTAATCGTTACGATAAACAGTGACAATGCTCCTTACATTATATCATGGACTAATCTTGAAAATAATTTATCTGGTACAGTCGCGACTTATCAACCAACTTTGATTATTGATAATTTGACAGGTGGAAATTATTTGGTGTCGGTGACAGATGCAAATGGCTGCGTTGTTTCTGAAAATGCGACGATTAATTCGTTTAGTAATTTTACCATATCCGCTTTTCCTTCACCCGCAACCTGCAATAGTGGAGGGGCAATTCAGCTTGGAATTAATGGTGGTACTGCACCTTATGAAATAGCATTAAGTGGCGTCGGCAATCAAACGATTACGACAAATAATACTATATATCAGTTTTCAAATTTAGCGCCAGGGACTTATGTTATTGGTGTCAAAGATAGCGAGGACTGTTATAATATTATTGAAGTAGATGTTGTAGAAAACGATAGCGGTATGACTTTTCAGGCTGCACCCAATGCTGCGGATTGTGGACAATCGGGGTCGATTGAAGTGGCAGTGAATGGCGGCAGTCCACCGTTTAACGTTTATGTAACTGGAACAATCAATGGTAGTGGTACTGCTCAATCTTCGAATTTTTCTATACAAAACTTACCAGGAGGAAGTTACATTATCACCATTCAAGGTGCAAATGGCTGTGAAGCAACTCAACAAGTTGATGTTCCTAATTTCCAGTTAGACATCAGTGCGATTGGTTATGATGGAATTTGTGGTGCTAACGGCTCAATTTCTGTAAGTGTTAACTCTGGTTTTGGCCCTTATTCATTAGTTTGGTCAGGCGCAGCAAACGGTACAGCGAGCAACAACTCTGGTAGTTTTATCATCCCTAATTTGCCCTCTGGTACGTTTAATATTCAGGTAACAGATAGTGAAGGGTGTACTGATTTTCAATTTGTAACTTTAGACAATTCTGCACCATTTGTCGATGTAGAAGTGACGACTTATGATGCAGAATGTACTGAACCGGGCTACATTTGGTTAAGCATGAACGATGGTGTTGCGCCGTATAATGTGTCGTGGAGTGGTCCTGTTTCTGATAGTGACAATACGTTTAATAGTTTTTACCCAATCACAGGTGCATTGGCTGGTTCTTATAATGTAACCGTCACAGATGCCAATGGCTGTACCTACAGCGAGTCGGTTGTCGTTGGCGGTGCTTCAGCTATTGCTTTTCAGGCAGTTGAAGGCAGCAATAATTGTGGACAAAACGGCTCAATTGAAGTGAGTATCTTTAGTGGAGACGCGCCTTATACTATTTCCTGGAATGGGCCAACTCAAAATTCTACGGTTACCAACGAGGTGAATTATACGATTGAAAATTTGCCAAGCGGTACTTATTCTATTGAAGTGGAGGATGCAAATGGCTGTGCAGAATGGGAAACGGTTACAGTTACAACAACGAACTCTTTAACATTTACTGCTATTCCAAATAACGGTGATTGTGGTGAAAATGGAACAATTTCTATCAATATTACAGGCGGCAGTGGCAACTATGATGTTTCCTGGAATGGACCAACATTTGGTTCGTTTAATACAACGGGTAATTCCTTCCTCATCCCGAATTTACCTTCCGGAACTTATACGATTGATATTACTGATTCTAATGATTGTAGCGCAATGCAGACGGCTACGTTAATTAATGGAGGAAATTCAAGCGTTTCCGCAGTATTCACGCCAACACCTGGTAGCTGTGGACAAAATGGTTCTATTGCAGTAGATGTGACAAGTGGTAGCGGACCTTATTTAGTAGAGTATGATGGACCAGCTTCTGGTTTTCAATCCTCATTGTTTAGCCCTAATTTTAACTTCCCGAATTTACCACCAGGGAATTATGTTTTCACCGTTACAGCGGGTAACGATTGTAGCATTATGGAATCTGTGTTCTTGACTCCAGGAAACGCGATGACTTTCGTCGCAACACCTGACGAAGGAACGTGTGGACAATTTGGAGACATCTTAATCAATATTTCTGGTGGCAATGCGCCATATAGTATTAGCTGGACAGGCCAAACTTCAAGTTCAGTAACCGTAAATGAAAATAGCTTTACAATTCCAAATTTATTGGGTGGCAACTACACCATTATTGTAAATGACAATAGCGGATGTTCAACTCAACAAAGCCTATTTTTAAATAATGGTGAAAATGTCGAATTTTGGGCAACACCCAACGCTGGAGACTGCGGACAATTGGGTAGTATTTTAGTAGACGTAGCGACTGGTGTAGCACCGTTTACCATCAGTTGGTCAGGTGCAGATTCAGGAATGACGACGACATTTAATCCAAATTTCAACATTTCAAACTTACCATCAGACACTTATAGCATTTCTGTTTTTGACGCAGATGGCTGTGGCGATAACACAAATGTTGTTTTAAATAATGCCAATACGCTTAATCTTTCTGTTACTGAAAATAACGGCGATTGCGGTGAAAACGGCTCATTAACATTGAATTTTTCTGGTGGAAATGCACCTTACACAATTAATTATACTGGTGCAGTATCCGGTAATTTTACCGAAAATGGCAACGCCACAATTATTCCAAATTTACCAACTGGCAACTACAATATTACCGTCACAAGTGCAGACGGCTGCGTAGTTTCTCAAGCTGCTAATATAAACAATGGCGCAGGAATCGCTATCTGGACAACACCCAATAACGGAACGTGTACCCAACCGGGCAACATTCTCGTGGATGTTACAGGTGGCGAGGCACCATTTAGTGTTTCCTGGACTGGTGCATCGAATGGCTCAACTACAGAGACGTCGAATATTTTTACCATTCCGAACTTAGGAAGTGGAACTTACACCGTCACTGTTTTCGATGCCAACGGTTGTAGTGATTCTAATATTGCTACTTTAAATAATGCGTCAGGTGTCAGCCTTTGGGCAACACCTAATAATGGTTCTTGTGGTCAAAATGGCAACATTGCGCTTGACTTTAATGGAGGAAATGCGCCTTACAACATCGTTTGGGATGGTCAATCTTCTGGTACGAATACAGTGAATGGCAACGTTTTTACCATTCCAAATTTAGAAACTGGGAACTATAATATCACAGTAACCAATGCCGACGGTTGTTCTGCCATCCAATCAGCTACTGTTTTAAATAGTGAAAATATTACAATTTGGGCAACACCAACTAACGGCGATTGTGGTCAGGCTGGCAGCATTTTAGTTGATGTCACAGGTGGCACTGCACCATTCACTTATGCATGGTCAGGTCAGTCGAATGGAACAAATACCAACAGTTCACCAAATTATACGATTCCAAACCTTTTTGGTGGCAATTATACCGTTACCGTAACAGATGCCAATGGTTGTTCCGCCACGCAAAACGCGACGATTACTGTTTCTGGAAATGTTAGTCTTTGGGCAACACCAAATAATGGCAACTGCGGTCAAAACGGAAACATCGCCCTTGATTTCAGTGGCGGTACTGCTCCATATACAATTACCTGGAATGGTACATCATCAGGTACGAATTCTGTGAATGGTAACGTATTTACCATTCCCAATCTACAATCAGGAACTTACAACATCACCGTCACTGATGCAGCAAATTGTTCTGCGGTTCAGGCTGCTACCATCAACAATTCGGGAAGCATTGGCTTTACGGCCACTCCGAATAATGGTACTTGCGGGGATTCAGGAAGCATTGGCGTATCTATCGCTAACGGCACTGCTCCCTACACATTGACCTGGACTGGTGCAGCGATGGGAAATACGACAATTACTAATACCAATACTTACACAATTTCAGCTTTGCCTTCGGGCAGTTATAATCTCATGTTGACAGATGCCAACGGTTGTTCGAGCAACCAATCGGTGACTCTTGACAACGGTTCTGCAATCACTTATGCTGCAAATGTCATGAATGGCAGTTGCGGACAATTGGGCAGTATCGCGTTGACAGTCTCTGGTGGAAACGGCGATTACCTTGTCCTTTGGGCGAGTAGCGTCGGCAATGGCTCGGCACCATTTTCTGGCAGTTTTTACACAATCCAAAATCTGGAAACGGGCAACTACACTGTAGTTGTCTCGGATTCCAACGGTTGTTCCGCAACACAATCCTTGAACATAAACAATGGAACAACCCTCGATTTAATGGCCACAGGCATTAACGGTGCCTGTGGTCAAAATGGGCAGATTAACCTTATTTTTAATACCGGAATGCCACCATTTAATGTCAATTGGACCGGGGCAACTTCTGGGGATGTCACTATCAATGGCATGTCTGCTATTCTGCCCAATTTACCTACCGGCAATTACAATGTAACCGTTACGGACAATAATAACTGCAACGGCAGCGCGTCCGTTGCTATCAATAATGAGCCAACGCTACTCGTCAATGTAACGGGTACAAATACAATTTGCAATGGCGCAAATTCTGGCTCAGCTACCGCAAATACATCGGGTGGTACGTTTCCATTCACTTACGCATGGAGCAACGGCGGCACGACCGAAACGATAAATAATTTGGATGCTGGCACCTACACCGTGACCGTTACAGACGCCGCGGGATGTGTGGCGAATGGTAGCATTTCTATCAGTCAATCAACACCAATTACCATTGATTTGGCAACCGCTGACATCACGTGTTTTGGTGCTAACGATGGTAGCCTCTTAGCAACAGGCTGGGGTGGTACGCCACCATATAATTATGCATGGAGTACTGGTTTAGTTTATGACGAACCAACTCCAAATGCAGGCTCAAGTTTAATGAATCTTTCCGCTGGCACTTACACGGTCACTGTGACCGACCAAAATGGTTGCCAAACGGTAAATGCCATAGACATCAACGAACCACAAGCGATTACGTTACAGACTTCGTTTACCAATGCAAGTTGTGGTGGCAACGACGGTAGCGCAACAGTGAATCCTTCGGGTGGCAACGCGCCATATACTTTCCAATGGAGTAACTCTGGTACGGGACAATCGATTTTCGGAGTCGCGCCAGGTACTTATACAGTACAAGTTTTTGATGCTAATTTCTGTACACAGACTGCTTCCGTTACCGTTGGCAATGACAGTCAAAACGCAGTTGCCAGTTACACTGTTAATGAAAATGGGTTGACTTGGTCATTTGTCAATACGTCTACAGCGGGCACGACTTACGCTTGGGATTTTGGTGATGGAAATACCTCAACTTTACAAAATGTAACGAATACATTTTGCGAGGAAGGTTTTTACAATGTTTGCTTAACGACAACGAATGATTGTGGTTCAGATACTTACTGTGAAATGATGAACGTCACGATTCCTGCCAATTATGCCATTTTAGATATCGGTGAAGTAGTCGGAAATAATGGTGCGACGCTTGATATTCCAGTGACGATTCAGAATGTGACTACTTTGGCTTCCGTAGCAGGTTCAATTGAAATTGAAAATCCAGCAGTTGGAACAATTATCGGGATGTCGGCGGGTGTCATTGACCCTTCCTTCAATGCGGCATTGAATACTTTTAGCTATTTCAGCGCAAGCGGTTTGGGCGACGAGGTGAACAACGGTGACATTTTATTCTACATTCAAGTACAAGTAAATGGGAATACAGGAGACGCAACAAAAGTAAATATCACCAATAGCCCGCTACCAATAGAGGTTGGTATTATGGTCAATGGCGTTCCAACACTTGCCCCACATGCAGTGCTAAAAGGGTCGGCAAGTATATTTGTTGGTACTACAGTTGCAACCGTGAATGGTTGGATTCAAACCTGGTGGGGCGAAGGCATCAATAACGTAACCGTGGATGTATGGAATGATGATTTTGATGAAACGTACTACACCGATATTGATGGAAATTACACCACTAATCCAATGACAGCAGGGCAGACTTTCATTTTTGAGCCATCAAAAGATACCTTGCCAAGTAACGGTATTTCGACCTTCGGCTTGTTTGTCGGTCAACAGTATATTTTAGGACATGAACCGCCACAAATTACTTCTCCTTATCAAATTATTGCAGGGGATGCAAATTGTAATGGCTCTTTCACGACGCTTGATTTGTTTGCGATTCAACAGCAATTGATTGGTTCAACGACGGAATTTACAGATTGTCCATCTTGGGTATTTATTCCTGAAGGGCATCAGATGGCGGACTTGAATGACCCGCAAAGCATCTTCCCATTTCCAAGTATTGATACCATGCTGATTATGGCAGATACGGCGTCTAATTTTATCGGTGTAAAAATCGGAGACTTGCTCGGTGATGCCAATCCTGAACTTTTATTGAGTGCGGATGATAGAAGCGGCGACTTTGTTTTGACGACTAAAAATCAGACCGCCAAAGCAGGTGATATTATTGAAATGACGCTTTCCGCAAAGGAATTACGCGAGGTGGCGACGATGCAGTTTGCTTTGCACTTTAATGATGACCAATTACAATTTTTAAATATTGACAATGGCACAATTGAAGCGCCGTTAACGAATTTATTAGAGAATGAATTGCGCTTCAGTTGGTTTGATTTATCCGGTCAAGGTTTGCTTTTAAATGAAAAAGACCAACTGTTTACCCTGCGTTTTCAAGCATTGCAAGATGTGGCTGACCTTTCGGAAAGTCTGCATTTTAAAAATGATTTATACAAAAGTGTGGCTTACGAAGCAACGGGTACAGCCTACGATTTGCAGTTAGCATTTGAAACCGAAAGCCCTGCAACTG
>CAYUNA010000070.1:0-12466 GCA_964445895.1 uncultured Saprospiraceae bacterium
TTAGCAGGAAATCAAAAGGGGAAATTAGCACTTCTATTCAGGGAAATTTCGCTCTGGAACAAGTTTAAAAATTAGAGAAAATGAACGACGGTCAACCTACGACGAAGGCATCTTATTTAGACCAACTCAACGACATTCAGCGCGCAGCGGTCACCAACACGGAAGGTCCCGTTTTGGTGGTGGCAGGACCCGGATCAGGTAAGACGCGAGTGCTAACTTTTCGAATTGCACACCTCATTCAAACGGGGGCTGCTCCCTGGGAAATTCTTGCGCTGACCTTTACCAACAAAGCGGCAAAAGAAATGAAAGAACGAATTGCGAAAGTAGTCGGCCCAAGAGCGAATAGCGTTTGGGCAGGAACATTTCACTCCATTTTTGCTAGAATTCTACGGGTTGAAGCAGAACATATCGGCTATCCTTCCAATTTTACGATTTATGATTCAGACGATACGAAAAGTGTAATTAGCAACATTATCAAGGAGCTGAATTTGAGTAAAGACCATTATAATGTAAATACTGTTCGGTCGCGTATTTCATCAGCAAAAAGCAACTTGATTCCGCCAAAGTTGTATGTCAACATGCCAAACTTGATGGAAGAAGACCGCATTGCGAAACGACCGCATGTTCATAAAATTTATGAAAAATATACCATCAGATGCAAGCGGGCAGGCGCAATGGATTTTGATGACTTATTGTTTCGATTGTACGAATTGTTGCAAAACCACCCCGAAATACGGGAAAAATACCAGAAAAAATTTAAATATGTATTGGTCGATGAGTTTCAGGATACCAATCATTTGCAGTATGCGATTGTAAAAAAACTGGTGAATTACGAAGGTAGCCCACGGAATGTTTGTGCAGTGGGCGATGATGCACAAAGTATTTATGCCTTTCGGGGTGCAACGATTCAGAACATTTTGGATTATCAAAACGATTTCAAACCGTATGGCGCGAAGACGTTTAAATTGGAGCAAAATTATCGCTCAACGGACCACATTGTAAAAGCTGCAAATGAGGTCATTACTTATAATAAACGCCAAATCCAAAAGACAATTTGGAGTGATAAAGGCGTGGGTGAGCAAATTAAAGTCATCAAAGCGATGACGGATACCGAGGAAGGCAAACGAGTAGCGGATACTATTTTAGAACAAAAAAATCGACACCATTTAGCCAATAAAGATATTGCAATTTTGTATCGGACCAATTCTCAATCGCGGGTTTTTGAGGAATATTTACGGCGGTATAACGTGCCGTACA
Organism: uncultured Saprospiraceae bacterium; assembly: GCA_964445895.1. GTDB lineage: Bacteria > Bacteroidota > Bacteroidia > Chitinophagales > Saprospiraceae > CAYUNA01. Next base: position 1,258 of record CAYUNA010000070.1, read on the forward strand.
AAGTCTTTGGCGGGCTGTCATTTTACCAGCGAAAAGAAGTAAAAGATACGATTGCTTACTTGCGTTTGGCGGTCAATCAGAAGGATGAAGAAGCGTTGCGGCGGGTGATTAATTTCCCGAAAAGAGCAATTGGAAAAACGACTGTTGATAAAATTAGTGCTTATGCGGATGCGAACAATACGACGATGTGGGACTCGTTGACGAAAGTTTCTTTGAGTGCGCGCGCAAAGACTTCCTTGCAAGGTTTTAAAATATTAATTGAAAGTTTTGCTAAAAAAGCAACAACAGCAGATGCTTATGAAACAGCGATTTTGGCAGTTAAGAAATCGGGTTTAATTGACCTGATGAAAAAAGATACAACCGTCGAAGGTATGAATCGCCTCGCCAATGTTCAGGGGCTTTTGGATGGTATTAAAGAATTTGTGGAAAATGATGAAGCACCAACTGAAGAGCAAGCAGCAGAGGCGGGACAAATTGGGGTATCTCAAAAAAGTTTGGCGGCATACCTCCAAAACATTGCGTTGTTGACTGACATGGACAAAACGATTGACGACGATAATTATGTGACATTGATGTCTGTTCATGCGGCGAAAGGCTTGGAATTTCCATCCGTTTTTGTGGTGGGTATGGAAGAAAATTTATTCCCATCATTTATGTCGAAAGACTCATTGGATGGTTTGGATGAAGAACGACGGTTATTTTATGTGGCCATTACTCGGGCAGAGCGATTTTTAACTATAAGTTATTCTAATAGCCGTTATCAATATGGTAAGCAACGATACAACGAACCAAGTCGGTTTTTGAATGAAATCAGTCCAGTTCATATTGATGCGGGAAGCCCCGTGAAGTCTTTTCAAAAATCACCATTTGGAAGTCAAATGAGTTCTCGAATGGACAATAGTAGTGGTAAACCTGCGCGGTCGGGCGTATCAGGCAATTTCAAAAAACGAGGAACAGCAATTGCACCGCAATTCAGAATTGATGTCAAAGATTTCAAGCCAAGTCCAAGTCATGAAATTGAAGCGGGGATGGATGTTTTACATTTACGCTTTGGAAAAGGGCAAGTGAAAAAAGTAGATGGCGGGGCAGGAAAACGGATGGCAACGATTTATTTTGAACAAGTAGATGGTGGAACAGAAAAGCGAATTATGCTAAAGTTTGCGAAATTACAGATTGTAAAGTAACGCATCTTATTTAGCATCTTGCAAGTGCGTAGCGTGAGCACCTAATTCATGAACCACGCACTGCCTAAGTAGTAAGTCAAGTTAATAGTGATAACTTGACTTACTACTAAGAAATTAGAAAAATAAAAGCTTATTTTCAACATTTCCATTAATAATTTCAATAACCGTTAGACACCCGTTATATTTGCCAAAATATAACGGTTTCTATAAACACTTGGACTAATTCCATCTATAAGAAAAGAACCGTCAAGCAGGATAAAATGGCACAACCAGACTACAACAATCAAGTTTTAAATGCGGCTCAAGAGCACATCCGAGAATTTTTTGACAAAGAAATTCCTGCCGAATACGTGTATCATGATTTGACGCATACCCTGAATGTAGTAGCGGAAGTTCGAGAGATTTGTAAGCGAAGTGAAGTGACGGAAAAAGAGGCTGAACTACTGGAGTTAGCCGCTTGGTTTCACGATACTGGCTACGACAAAGGAGCAGAAAATCATGAGCAACGTGGAAGCGAATATGCCGCTGCTTTTCTCGCAAACTACAAGTATAAAAAGGAAGATGTAGCGACGGTTAAACGATTGATTATGGCGACACAAGTGGCCTATCAACCACAAGACTTGATGGAAGGGATTATCTCCGATGCGGATTTGAGTCACTTAGGTAAGAAGACCTATTGGGATCGTTGTGGACGGGTACGACAGGAATTGCTGATGACGAAAAGTTTGTTGATGTCAGAGCAAGAATGGGTAGATTTTGAATTGGCTTTTATGAATGAACATCGCTATTTTACTTATGTGGCAGAGCAAATGTACAATAAGCGAAAACTCAAACATATCAAACAGTTGCGGAAGCAAAAACTACGATTAAATCCTAAGGAAATTACTTCTGTCGATGATTTAGCTCGCCGCGATAAAACGAAAGACAAAATAAAAGTTAAGAAAAAGAAGAAGAAAAAGAAGCCAAAAATCTCTTCAGAAGTCATGGCAAAAAAGAATTCTGCCTTGAAAGAATTAAACTTAGGTCGCGGGGTAGAAACGATGTTTAGGACGACTTATAAAACGCATATCAACCTGAGTTCGATGGCGGATAGTAAGGCGAATATCATGTTGAGTATCAACGCAATTATTATTTCAATAGTGTTGCCGCAGCTCGTTCCAAATTTTGAAGAGACCCCAAAATTGATTGTTCCAACCATCATTTTACTATTGGTTTGTTTAATTGCAATGGTCTATGCAACGCTTTCGACTCGCCCGAAGATTACGGAAGGAAAATTCACTCGGGAAGACATTGAAGAGAAACGGTCAAACCTTCTCTTCTTCGGTAACTTTTACAGCATGAAAATGGATGACTATCATTGGGGAATGACGGAAATGATAAAAGATAGTGACTTTTTGTACAGTTCAATGACGCGAGATTTGTATTGGTTGGGAATCGTACTGGCAAAGAAATATAGATATTTGAGTCGTTGCTACCAAGTGTTTATGTATGGAATGATTGTGTCTGTGGCAGCATTTGCAGTAGCGTTTTTACTTTTTTAAAATTTAAAGCAAGCGTTACTTTCTACGCAACACTTACTTTAAATTTTACAACCTAAAACCTACCCTGCAATCATATGTCCTCCATCATTCGTATAAACTGCTCCTGTCGCATAACTCGCCGCATCTGACGATAAAAACGTTGCCAATCCTGCCATTTCATCTGGTTGTGCCATGCGGCGCATCGGTAAATGTTTTTCGACGGTATTCAAAATAGCTTCATTTTGCCAAAGAGCTGCACTAAATTTTGTTTGAATCAAACCTGGACAAATCGCATTAGAACGAATGTTGAATTTCCCCCACTCTTTCGCCTGGCTTTTCGTCAACATAATCAACGCCGCTTTAGAAATACTGTATAGCCCCAAACCTTCTGATGGCTTTATCCCTTCTACCGAAGCAATGTTTATGACCGATCCGCCACCTCGTTTTTTCATAATCGGAAAGCAATAATTCGCCAACAACATGCAGGCTTTAACGTTGACATTCATGATTTTATCAAAAATTTCACCGTCATTTTTCACCAAATGTCCAAACACTGGATTAGTCGCTGCATTATTAATGACAATATCAACGCCGCCATAATGTTCAACGGTTTTGGCAACCAAATTTTTCAATTGGTCGTCATCGCCTACATGGCACGCAACGCCCACTGCTTCTAATCCGTCTGCTTTAAAAGACGCGGCGACGGCATCCACAGCATCTTGTTTACGGCTGCTGACCACGACTTTTGCGCCGTGCTCTGCCAAGCCACGTGCGATAGATTCACCGATGCCCTTACTTGCGCCCGTGACGATGGCAACTTTGCCTGTTAAATCAAATTGTGATTTTATTCTTTCTGTCATTGTTATAATTTTTTTTTGAAGAACCCAAAGGTAAAGTTTTTATTGGTCATTTCGAGTGTATTTTGTCAATCCGAGCGAAGCCAAGTAATCTGACGTGATATTCCATCCCGATTCTTCGGCTTCGCTCGAAATGACAAAAGGAACTTAGACCTGCTCTTAAAATCACAAATAAAAATTAGCTAATTTAGCGTTTCAAAAAAACAGCTTTCATGTCGTCAATTTCTACAAAAAAAATTACCCATCTTTTAGTATTGCTGCTACCCTGCTTACTCTTTTTGTATTGTAAAAATGAATTCCAGCCTGTCCAAACTCAAAAACAGGAATATTTAAATCTCGCTCCCGATGCTAAATACATCGGAATGGGAACTTGTAAATCTTGTCACTCCAACGTACACGACACATACATTCACACAGGAATGGGACGTTCATTTGACCATGCTACACTTGAGAAAACGGATGCAACATTTGGCGACCACGCATTGGTTTACGATAAAAAATCAGACTTTTATTATTTCCCGTATTTCAAAGATAGCGTGATGTATGTGCAAGAGTTTCGTTTAAATGGAAAAGATACCATATATAATCGGACAGAAAAAATCAGCTATATCGTCGGGTCAGGTCAACATACCAATTCGCATATTGTGGACTTTGATGGTTATGTTTTTCAGGCACCGATTACGTTTTATACGCAGGAAAAAAAATGGGATATGGCTCCAGGTTTTGAAGGAAATAATGAACGATTTGACCGCCTACTGGCTTCGGAATGTTTGACTTGTCACAATCATTTGCCTAAGTTTGAGCCACAGTCGATGAATAAATACTTGGAGATGCCCGTCGGTATTGAATGTGAACGTTGTCATGGACCAGGCGAAATTCATGTACGCGAAAAACTGGCAGGCAACATCGTCGATACATCGCAATTCATTGATTATTCGATTGTCAATCCGCGAGATTTGTCCCGTGATTTACAGATGGATTTGTGTCAGCGGTGTCATTTGCAGGGCGTAGCGGTTTTACAAGATGATAAAACGTTTTATGACTTCAAACCGGGCATGAAATTGTCGGACGTGATGAATGTATTCTTACCGCGTTATACCAACTCCCACGAAAAATTCATTATGGCTTCACAGGCGGATAGATTGCGGCAGAGTCCTTGCTATTTGGAGTCAGAAATGACTTGTATTACTTGCCACAATCCTCATAAAAGCATTGAAGTAACAGGACGCGAACAATACAACAATGCTTGTATCAATTGTCATAAATCAGGAATGCCGGCAACTAAATTGGCCGCAGTGACCTGCACCGAAACTGACGAAAAACGCTCAACGAAAAAAGATGACTGCTCACATTGTCACATGCCAAAATCGGGAAGTATCGACATTCCACATGTCAATATTACCGACCATTACATTAGCAAAACGAATATTCGAGGGCAACTAAAAGCGACGACTAAAAATGATGAACCTGCGCAATTTTTAGGCTTGAAAATTTTAACAAAAGATAAGGGCTCGCCCTTAGAAATGGCTAACGGTTATATCGCTTTATATGATAAATATGTAGAAAGTCCGATGATGTTGGATTCCGCAGGTTATTATTTAACACAGTCAAAATTGCCGTTTGCACAAAAATTCAAAACGACCATTCATTATTTTTTTGCAAAAGAAAATTACGACGATATTATACAAAATGCGACTCAGTTTCCGATTGAAAAAATCAAAGATGGTTGGACGGCATACCGAATTGGTCAGTCGTATTTTGTCTATTCTGATTTTGAAAATGCATTAAAATATTTTCAAAAATCAGTAGAATATCTACCGCTACATTTAGATTTTCAAGAGAAGTTAGGTGCAACTTATTTTAATTTAAAACGGATTCCAGAAGCGAAAAAAGTCTTTGAATTCATCCTTTCTGAAAATCAAAAACGTCCGGTTGCTTTGAGCAATTTAGGATATATAGAAGTACTCAATGGGAATATTTCAAAAGGAATGGCATTGTACGATGCAGCATTGGCACTAAATCCTGATTATGAAAATGCACTGCTGAATAAAGCGAGTGTCTTACTTTTTCAGAAAAAGAACAAAGAAGGACGAAAGTTATTAGAACGTGTTTTGAAAATAAACCCGAAGAATGAACAAGTACGAAATACATTAGACTTGATGAATAAGGTTGAGTGAGATTTGATACCTTTATGTACATTGTAAAGTAAGTTTCTTTAGCTCCCTTAACACCCCACCGCCCCGCGCCTGCGGGTTTCTAAAGACGATTCCGAAAATTCTACCACCATTTTTTCGAATTTATCATCATAAACACGAGCTAATGTTCTCCAATCATAATGCTCAACAAAACTCCCTGTACTCGTTCTTTTGTTTTTAAAAAAATCAAGCAACGCTCCTTCTAATTTCAAATAAAAGTCATCATCGTTTTCATAAAAAAAATCTGAATGAACTGCTTTTGGAATATGCTCCTGATACGCCAATCGATTCGGCAAAATCGGCAAACATTCACAATACATTGCTTCCACTACACTCCCACCAAAAAAATCTTGATTGCTCGTGACTGGTAAAATATCAGCCTGCCAAAGCCATTTAGCATATTCGTCAAATGTTTTTGCATACCCAAAATGTAGCATTCGGTCACTTAATCGGTCTTGTGCAATAGTGAAAATGGGAGGCATTTTTTGATAGGATTCACCGAGAACTACCAATTTAAAATCAATCCCTTTTTCTTTTAATTTAAATAACGTTTGAAAAAAAATATCTGGGTTTTTATCGTATTCCCAACGATGATTCCATAGTAAAATAGGCGACTCGTTCACCGTTTTTATTTTAAAACTATCAAATTTTTTCAAATTCATTCCTAAATATAAAACCTCACTTTTAGCCTGAATCTTTTCAATTAAATGGGTCTCCTTAAAATCTGGAAACTGTTTTAAAAAAGCAGGCAACGCCCCTAAAAAAGACTGTTGATGATAGTCTGAATTAAAGAAAACACGGTCAGCCGTCAATGCTGTTGTATAATTTAAAAAGCCATATTGATTATTTCGTTTCAAGGCGACATCCGCGTCCGTAGGCGACCAGGGATAGGTAATTTGATTTTCATGAAAGTAAACAGCAGTTGGAAGATGTGCCGTCCGTTTTCGAGTCAAGGACAAAAAAGTTGTCAAATCTAACATATCCGTCGCCAACAACAAATCTGGTTGAAAATTGGAGGCTAAAAATTGTTCTGCCAGCGAAACTGCCCCACCGTACATTCGCCACTTCCAATATTTGCCTGGCAACGAAAGGATTTTTATTTCATGCTGAGAATGCGTAGCGAAACCTTCTGCCCATTGTTGATGGCTACCAGTAAAAAAGGGTTCGAGTAGCAGTATTTTCATGATTTTTTTTTAGAATAGTGAAGGTGCAGTATCAGTAATTTAGGTTAAGTACACTGTAAAGTAAGTTTCTTTGCATTAGGAGAAGCGAGAAAATCGCAAGATTTTCGAGCTTCAAACATCTCGCTCCCCCGCGCCTGCGGCGCGGGGCGGTGGGTGTTAAGGGAGCAAAACGGTTTTTGCAAACCGTTTTGCTCCCTTAAAATCCTTTTTTGAAAAAAAAAACTTACTTTACAGTGTATATAATAACGTGTAATTAATTTTCAATCAATAATCACTTTTTCTTTCAAAAACTGCATTGAAAAATATCGCTTATCCAATGCTTCATTTTTCACATTATCAAATAAATAAAATACAAACACCGTCCCTTTTCCTTCCTTATGCAGCGCAATCATACGGCAGTGTGGTGTCATTGCAAAATCATTTTTAGGTGTAAAAAAATACGTCATGCCCCAGTCGGCGTTAAAGTCATTTTGCAGTTCTTTTTCGCTCATTTCTAATGCCGAAATTGCATAATCTTGTTCATTTGTGGCAATCGAAGCAACTGCTCGCATTGTTAGTAAATGTGGGTTTTGAGACATAATATCTCCTTGCCGAGAGGGTTTTATGGTATATCTAATATCCATTTTCTCCTTACGGGAAACGATGCGAAAATCGTAATTTTCCAGTTGATTGTCATGCGGCTCAAAGTCTCGATATTTAGCATCAAGTGGCGTAAAAACTTCAATACCAACTTCATTTAATAATGCTTGAAAATCGGCAGGGAAGTCAATGTTTTGTGCTTTTGCAAAAATTGCTAAAGTGATGAAGAAACAAGTTAGATATTTTTTCATGGCAATCATTTTGATACCGTAGCTGTTAAGAATAGGCTAAATTAAGCGTTACTTTTGAGAGTACGCTTAATTTTGGCAATAAAAAAGCCTGAACATTTATAAACATTCAGGCTTTTCCAATTTATTTTTAGCAAAACATTAAATCTCTTGCGTATCATCAAATGCTTCTAAGTAATCCCCAACTCTTCGCAAAAATGACCCACCTAAAAAGCCATCAACAACTCGGTGATCATAAGATAATGAGCAGAACATCATCTGTCGAATCGCAATTACGTCACCGTATTCAGTTTCCACAACTGCGGGTTTTTTACGAATCGCACCAACTGCCAAAATCGCAACTTGCGGCTGATTGATAATCGGTGTTCCCATCACATTTCCAAATGTTCCGACATTCGTCAACGTGAACGTTCCGCCTTGAATTTCGTCTGGTTTCAATTTATTTGCTCGCGCTCGGCTGGCTAAGTCATTCACGGATTTAGTTAAGCCCATCAGGTTGCGTTGGTCTGCATTTTTAATCACAGGCACAATTAAATTTCCTGATGGCAAAGCCGCTGCCATTCCAATATTAATGTCTTTTTTGACAATAATATTTTTTCCATCAACAGAAACATTCACCATTGGGAAATCTCGAATTGCCTTTGCTACTGCCTCCATAAAAATCGGCGTAAACGTAATTTTTTCACCGTGCTTTTTCTGAAATTCTCCTTTAACTTTATTTCGCCAGTTGACAAGATTTGTCACATCTACCTCGATAAAAGACGTAACGTGTGGCGAAGTATGTTTCGACATCACCATATGGTCAGCGATTAGACGACGCATTCTATCCATCTCCACAATTTCGGTATTGCCCGATGCTTGTACTGCTGCAGGTGCCGCTGTCGATTGTGCTTTTGGTGCAGGAACAGCTGCGATATTTTGAGCCGCAGGAATTGCCCTTGAAGTTGCGGACTGAGGCGCGTTTTGGCGATTTTCCACATAAGCAAGCATATCGCTTTTGGTTACTCGACCGTCCTTACCACTACCTGGAATCGCATTCAATTCCTGTGTAGAGATATTTTCTTTTTTCGCAATATTTTTCACCAATGGAGAATAGAATCGTCCATCACTTGACTGCGAGGTCTCTGTAACTCCTGTTGCCATTGCAAGCGCAGGTTCTGCCACTTTCGCGGGAGCTGAGCCTTTGTTAGACTGTCCGTTTTGTTGAGCGGTTTCACTTTGTACGGTTGGAGCAGCAGTTGGCGTCACCTCTTCGCCTTCTGTTGAAATGATAGCAATCACTTCTCCAATTGCGACAACATCGTCTTGCTCAAAAAGGATTTTGGCAATCACACCTTCGACAGGGGAAGGGACTTCAGAGTCCACTTTATCGGTGGCAATTTCAAGGATAGTTTCATCTAAGTCTACAGAGTCACCTACGTTTTTTACCCATTTTAAAATGGTGGCTTCCATAATGCTTTCACCCATTTTGGGCATTATCAGTTCTACTTGCGCCATTGTATTTTTTTTGGAAATTACGATATTAAACTGCTTTTTAAAATTGTAAAATGCTGGTTAGGCATTTTTATTATAACAATTTTAGCCGTTTCAAAACCGTAAATTAACTATAATTTGGTTATTATAATATAAGTATTTCTTGGTTTGGAATCACAAAGAAACAAAAAATCCACTCTTTGTATATAGATGAGGTATGGCAAATTTACGGTAGATTTTACAAAATTTCACTTTTCAAAAGAAAAAATAAAAATTTAATTTGGAAAATCTTTAATAAATATCATTTATTTGAATTAAAAATCGGTTTTAATCAGCTTTTCAATACAAAATATTAAAAACTAATATTACCTATTTTTATTGTACCCTAATCCATGTCTGTGTCCGTCCAAGTGCAGCAAAACCAACATAACCCCGAACGTCGAGTTTGTTACTTCCATTCATTGAAATATTACATTTGTATTCTTTTCCACTTTCAGGATCGAGAATTTTGCCGTAGCTCCAATAATCATCGTAAGGTTTCATATCCCAAATAATTTCTAAGCCAATCACCTTTTGGTTCTTCTTTGCTCCTGGACATTCGACGCATACAACGTCTGGTTCACGCTGCAACAACTTGACAATTTTACCATAGAGTTTTCCGTTTTTTTCAACGATTTCTACATGCGATTTAGCAGCGCCTGTCTCGTCATCAATAGTTTTCCAGACACCAATAGGAGATTGCGCAAAGGCTATAAAAGCCATGCAAGTTAGGATGAAAGTAAAAAATGAAGTTTTTGAAATCATTGTCTTTGTAGTTTATTTTTTTTAATATCAGTCACTGATTAATAATTAAGGAACGCGAAGTAAATAACTTAACATTCTTGAGAGGATATTTTGTTCTCATTTTTCACTTTGAAAATGCTCATTATATCAACATAAATCGCAGTTTCAAAGTAAAAACTAAGACCAAACTTTCTCTCTCAAAAATGTCAATTTATTTATTTCGCGTTCCTAATACAGTGTAAAGTAAGTTTCTTTGAATTGGGAGAAGCGAGAAAATCGCAAGATTTTCGAGCTTCAAAAAAACAATCCGCTTTGCCTGCGGCAAAGCGAATGTGGGTATTAAGGGGCTGAAACGAGTTTTACAAACTCATTTCTGCCCCTTAATACCCCTTTCTAAAAAAGGGAAAGAAACTTACCTTACAGTATACTAACTACTACCGTGTAACTAAGGTTTGTTGTAAGTTATTCTTAAACAATCCTAAGTCAAAATTATAAACTCAAAAAGTGGTATCAAGTTGTCTCGATAGCGCTTTTTTCTATTAAAATGTTCGTTTATTGGATTTCAAACGTCACTTTTAAGGTCACTCGGTAGCTGGTAACTACACCGTCTTTTACAACCATACTCTGGTCTTGCACCCAAGCAGAAGCGATGCCTTTCAACGTTTTTGAAGCCTTTTTAATCGCTTTTGCAGAAGCATCTTCCCAACTTTTAGGCGAGTCGCCCATAATTTCAATGACTTTCATAATTGCCATAACGTGTATTTTTTTTTGCTGCGTTAAATTACTTTTTAAATAAAACGGCCGGACAAGATTAAGAAATAAAGTTCCTTTCAAAAATCTATACTTTTAAGTACATAAATTAAGAGCGAAAACTGATTCTAATACGCATAAACCAATGAATTGTTTTCAACAAAAAAATTATAACCTCTGCTGACAATTACCATCAGCAGTTTGGTGGTTTTTACCTAAAAAAACTTTAAGAAATATACATTCTCCTAAACTCCCGACTTTTCCGTACTTTTGCGGCTTTTTAGAGAACAGTTAGAAGATATACCCAATAAAGTAGGATAGCTTATTTTGTATAAGTTAACTTACTTAAGTAAGTTTCTTTGAATTATCAGGAGGGAGAAAATTGCAAATTTTCGACTTCCAATAAAAAATAGTGCGCGTTGCCTGCGGCAACGCG
>CAYUNA010000071.1:0-12399 GCA_964445895.1 uncultured Saprospiraceae bacterium
TATCGAAAAAATCTCTCTGTCAAAATATCCACATAAATAGTGTCATGTACTTAGATTTTTTTTAGTGCAAATTTTTATCTTTAATTCCATGAGGCGATTGTTGAAACCCAGCAGTCGCCATTTTTTTTGAATAAAGCTTTGTAAAATATGTCATTTATAAAAATTCCTTTAACTTGCTTTTTTATTTTATTAAAGTCTATGCGGCACTTAAGTATCCGGTCTAAAATCCACTATCCTGTAAGTGAAATGAATTTAATAAGTTGAGCCAGAATGCGCCGTAATTTTTTCTTGTAAAAAGGTTTAAAAATCAGTGCATAGCCGCGTTACGGACTTATTTTTAAAGGTTTTTAGAAGGAAAAAGAACAAGCATAATGGTTCAAGTTATTGAATTCATTTCACTAACACACTTAAATAGGTTCAGGTACTTAACGACTCCGGTCGATTTCATAAAATAACAAATATGACTACAAAAAATAAATGGTACAACGACCCTCAGATGGTAGGTACATTGCTGATTTTTTGGCCGCCTGTTGGAATTTATGGACTTTACAAAAGTGAAGTGATAAGTCCAAAATGGAAAAAAATAACTTATGGGACGTTGTTTGTAGCTTGTTTGTTATTGGCAATGACTGCGATTAATAGTTTGTAATTTATACCTTTAGGCACTTAAGTAACCTTCAAGAACCGAAGTTTATTTAATTCGCGTTTTTTAGCAAAAACCAGAACACGAAAATCCGAAACTAGCAACACGAAACCCGTTAAAATGACGCTAACTTACACGCAAAAAAAGCTAATTGTCTTTTTTAAAAACCGTTTGTTCACTGATTTAATCTGCTGGACCATCCTGTTTTTATTGATAATTGGCACGTTGACTGTTGACCTTTGGCGACAAAGCGAGGGCGTGGTGGACGCATTGGGCAATTCTATGAGTTTTAGTGATTTTGTCAATGAAAAAAGGATTGCAGATGCAGATGCCAGTTTTTTAAATGCCTTTCAAATCATCGTCCGTGAAAGCTTATTGTTTCTTATCGGATTAATGATAGTTGTGTATTTCAACCTGATTTTTTTAAAAAAACGCCTACTTAATACACGCCTTACCAAATGGGAACGCTACGGTTGGTACTTGTCTTCGGTGATTATTTTGTCGCTGACTTTGGGCTTGGTTTGGGTGTATCTGGGAAAGGTGTTTTCAGAATATTTTAGAACAGATATTCAATTTGTTTTTGCGTCTATTGTTAATTTTTGTGTCGCCATTTTATCGACAGGTATGTTGATGATGAAAGAGTTAAAAGATGCACGGGCGCAGGTCAATGATTTGCGGAAAGAAATCGCTGTTATTAAAATCGAGCAAGAAGCGCAACAGCAAGAAACCCAACAAGAAGACCTCACATTTTACACGAATCATATCAAAGTTGGTTCGAAAAAAAAGTGGCAAATTGTACCGTATGAAGATATCTATTTTCTTAAAGGTGGCGGTAATGATCCACAAATCTTTACCAAAAACGGCAAAGTCTGGGGTAGTAGCAAACTCGAAGAATACAACTATTTTTTACCAAAAGATAAATTTATCCGCGTTCACCGCAGTTACATCATTGCTAAAGAATGGGTGCGCGAACGGGATGGCAATACCTTATATTTAGCGGATAAAGATGGCGTGTTTTTAAAGGATAGCGATGGAGAAAAATTGCCGATTCCCATCAGTGAATCGTATATGAAACAAGTGGAATCAGATGCGTTTCTGATGTTTGAGCAAGAAATAATTAATTGATTGATGTTAAGTACCTGTTAGTTCTACTTTGGCACTTTAAAATAATAATAGGTCTTTAGCCATTCTCTGTCCGCCCGCACCACGAGAAATATTCTTACAGAGTGAGCAAAAGCTGGATTTTCTAAAAAATCCAGCTTTTCTCCTTTGAGAACCCTTGAACCACACGTAAATTATTTTCTTTCGTGAATATTTTCGACTCAAACTACTGTTTCTAAAGACTTTTCGTTCGCCCCCCGTCCACTGGCATACTTATACCCGTCACATAACTCGCGGCAGGACTAGCTAAAAACGCTACCACATTTGCAATCTCCGTTGGGGTGGCAAATCGAGCCATTGGAATGGCATCAATCCACTTTTTCGTTTCGGTAATAAACGGAATATTCGCCTTTTCTGCACGTTCCCGAATGATAGATTCTAATCGATTCGTTTTTGTAGAACCAGGCAATACATTATTGACGGTAATGCCGCTGGGTCCGAGTTCATTCGCCAATGTTTTTGCCCAACTCGCTACTGCACCCCGTGTGGTATTAGATACCCCTAAGCCCGGAATTGGCACTTTGACAGAAGTTGAGATGATGTTGATGATTCGCCCATAATTCTCTTTTTTCATACCTTTCAAAACGCATTGCACCAACAAATGATTGCAAATCAAGTGATTGTTGTAGGCTTGCAAAAATTCGGTAGAATTAGCATCCGTGATTAAGCCACCTGGAGGTCCTCCTGTATTATTGATTAAAATATGAACAGGTTTGACGTTAACTAAATTGTGGACTTTTCGCTTCAAATCGGCGGGATTGGTGAAGTCCGCCACCATAAAATTATGTTTTTGCCCCTTAACTTTCGGCAATTCATTTTTTACTGCTGCCAGAATGTCGCCACTTCGCGCTACGAGCGTTATATTTGCCCCAAGTGTAGCCAACTCAATTGCAACGGCCTTGCCGATGCCTTTGCTACTACCACAGACGAGGGCGTTTTTATTTGTTAAATTTAAATCCATCGTGTGTTTGTCTCTTTGATAAGAATTTAGATATTTACATTTGGTTGTTACGTACTATTTGTTTTTTTGAAACAAGCGAAACAGTCACCAAATTATAAAACAATAAAGTTGAGTGTTTTAAAATAGAGTCTAATGATAAAGAATTATTTTTAAAACGTTTTAAAAAATAATTCGTGTCTTCACAATACCAACTTTTTTAAAAAATTAAGTTCATGGCAATTAGAAAACCTTTTTCTTTACAAGGCTGGGTGGATGAACACCGCCACCTCCTGAAACCACCAATTGGCAACAAACAAATTTATTTGGACAATGAAGACTACATCGTAATGGTCGTCGGTGGTCCGAATGGTCGAAAAGACTACCACTGGGAAGATGGTGAGGAACTTTTTTACCAAATTGAAGGAGACATTACGCTTAAAATAATCGAAGAGGACGGCACGCCCGTTGACATCGAAATCAAAGAGGGAGAGATGTTTTTGTTACCTCCACGCATCCCACATTCGCCGCAGCGACCTGCCAATACAATTGGTCTCGTGATTGAGCGTTATCGTACAGAGGGCGAAGTCGATAAGCTGATGTGGTTTTGTGAAAACTGTAACCACAAACTTCACGAAGATACTTTTGAAATGACGGATATTGTCAATCAATTGCCGCCAGTGATGAATAATTTTATGAATTCCGAAGAGCTACGGACTTGCAATAAGTGTGGCTCAGTAATGGAAAAAGTGTAAAGAACGGCAGATGGTAGACGGCAGACGGTGGACGGAGGGACACGGAATGAGCTGCCGTCTACCGTCCAACGTCCATCAGCTACTGTATGATATACTTTGTTTCGGATTTTCATTTGGGGATTGACGCTCGCCTGACCAGTCAGGAACGGGAGCGACAAATTGTGCGTTGGTTTGATCAAATCAAGGTAGATGCGGAGGCAATTTATTTGGTTGGTGATGTATTTGATTTTTGGTTTGAATACCAACGAGCTGTGCCGAAGGGCTACGTACGGTTGTTTGGAAAACTGGCAGAGTTACGGGATTCAGGCATTCCGATTTATTTTTTTATTGGAAATCACGATATGTGGATGTTTCGGTATTTTGAGGAGGAGTTTGATATTCCGATTTATCGAAAACCAATTCGGCGGGAGATTTATGGTAAAAAATTTTTGATAGGGCACGGTGATGGGCTAGGACCGAACGACTATAAATACAAAATGCTGAAAAAAGTATTGGCAAATCCGTTTTGTCAATGGTGTTTTGAACGACTGCATCCTAACTTTGGACTGTGGTTGATGAGTCGGTCGTCGGGGCAGAGTCGCCCGAGTGATACACCGCCAGAGACGAAGTTTTTAGGACCGAAAAAGGAATGGCTGGTGCAGTATGCCAATCGAAAAATAGAAACGGAAGAGATAGATTTCTTTATTTTTGGACATCGACATCTACCGATTGATTACACGCTAAAAGATGGAAAAAGTCGTTATATTAACCTGGGTGAGTGGCTGCATTACTGTTCTTATGCGGTTTTTGATGGAAAAGAACTGAAACTTAAATTTTTTGAAAATGAAGCAGGGCAGATATTTGGGAATTAAGAAATGGGTGTTGGGGATTGGATGTTGGGTGCTAGGCGTGGTCGCTTTGCAGGCACAGGAATATCAACTCATTCAAACCATTAAAACAGAAGCCCATCATTTTTCTACAGATAAATTACAAAATATCTACCTCGCATCGCCACAGAATGAAGTAGTTAAATATGATAAAACGGGGAAAGCGATATTTCGATACAACAACAACCGACTTGGTGATTTGACCTTGATTGATGCAAGTAATCCTTTTAAAATTGGATTGTTTTATCCAGAATTGGGTAACTTGATTTTTCTTGACCGCACGATGACGCAGACGGGCGACTTTCGCTTGTTTGATTATAATTTTATTCAAATAGATGCCATTGCGTTGGCAGCAGATAATAATATCTGGATTTACGACAAACTGGATTTTGCTTTGAAAAAAATTAACCAAACCGGAGAATTGGTTTTTCAAAGCGGTGATTTGAGTTTGACCTTAGATGAACCAATCTCACCGAATTTTTTGGTAGAACGTGAGCAGCAAGTTTATGTAAATGACCCGAGTCTTGGCATCTTGGTTTTCGATGTGTTTGGTCAGTATGAAAAAATATTAGAATTCAAGGGGTTAACAACTTTTCAAGTATTAGACGGTCGTTTGCTGTTTTTTCAAAATGGGCAATTACAGGCATTTAATTTGCAATCGTTATTAATGCAAGATGTGAAATTGCCAGAAGGAGTAGGAGAGGACGCGGAGGTATTGGTGCAAAAAAATCGATTATATGTTTTAGAAAATAGAGAATTGCGGGTTTTTGAGTTTTAAAAAAGTGTTTTCACCCGACAATTTTCAAAAAAAGATGCACCATATATAATAGGTATCAAAACATTCGGCAGTAAAAGTTCGTTTTAAAAGCCAAAGGCGGCAATCTATCCAACCGTGGGCCTTGCGCCATCAACCGTCCATTATCAAAAAAAAACTTCTATGAAGCAAATTATTACATTCCTCTTTTTGGTTTTTTTCTGCCACTTCGCAGTTGCACAGCAGAGTTCGCAGTATAGCATTTATATGTTTAATAAATATGCATTTAATCCAGCATATGCAGGGTTAGACAATTCGGTAAGTTTGACGGGTGTTTATCGACAGCAGTGGGCAGGACTTCCCGAAGGTCCGACACAACAGTCCGTCAATGTGCATACGCCATTTTATTTTGCTGGTGGAGGATTGGGACTTTCATTTGAAAATGAGACTTTGGGCGCGCAGGGACAATCTCGGTTTGCGTTGACTTATAGTTATCATTTGCCGTTGGGCGACGGAATTTTATCATTAGGTGCATCCGGTGGATATGTACAGCGGACTTTGGATGGTTCAAAAATACGGACACCAGATGGAAGTTATGGAGAATTAATCTTTGAACACAATGACCAGACCCTACCTAACAATAAAATCAGTGGAGGAGGAATAAACTTTGATTTCGGAGCATATTATAAGTCAGAAAGACTGGAAGTAGGAATTTCGGCACTTAATTTGTCAGAACAACAGATAGACTTGGATGGTAATATAGCGTTTCAACTAAATAGAAGTTATTATTTGAATTTGGGATATAGTTTGGACATTAGTAGAAAAGTTGTATTATTGCCTTCGATTCTAGTAAAATCGACATTTTCACAGACACAGATGGATTTTTCTGCAATTTTTCGATACAATGACAATATCTTTTTAGGTGGTTCGTTTAGAGGATATAATTCAGAAACAATTGATGCCGTAGCCATTTTAGGAGGCTTCAAATTGAATGAAAAAATAACCATTGCTTACGCTTATGACCTTACGCTCTCCGAATTATCGACAGTCAGCAATGGGTCTCACGAAATTATGCTCAATTACAATCTCGGAAAAGTCTTTGGAAAAGGAAAACCACCACACATTATTTACAACCCACGAAATCTTTGAAAATTTAAATTTTTAAAGAAAATAAAGTCTGTTTAAAAACTAAGTTGGATAGACCTTAAACATGGAATAAAAGGTTGATTTCAAATTTTTAGAAAGAAAAAGTGTTAAAGTTTTAAATAAAACTGTTCCCTTTTTAATATTTCTAATTAGGAGAATGCGGCCATTATTATAAAATAATTGGCGAATAAAAGCTAAATAGAATATTGATTTTGTATAATTGATGAAAAATGTTAATTTTGCCGTCCCTTAAACAAAATCAAAGAAAATATTTTTCTGTTAACTTTTAAGAGCTATATTTACGTTCGCTTTTATAAATCTGAAGGAAAACTCGGGTGTTAAATGAAAAGACTACTAAAAACTTTGACAGCTTTGGCAGTGCTTGCCACAATTATTTCGTCGTGCGGCACTAAGCAAAGCGGACAACTCACAGGTGTAATTGATAGACCTGCATGGAAAGGTATCAACCCCTACGGTATGGTTTACATCCCGTCTGGTACGTTGCATATTGGACCGAGTGATCAGGACATTACGAACACGTTTGTCCAAAGACCGAAATCTATCTCGATTCAGGGGTTCTATATGGACGACACTGAAATCACTAATAACGAATATCGACAATTTGTTTATTGGGTGAAAGATTCCTTGGCACACGTTTACCTTGACCACTATATCACTGATGATATAACAGGGGACGAGCGCATTGATTGGGAATATGAGATTGATTATGCAGACGAATCTTTACAAGATTTGTACTATCAAGGTGATGACCGATTTGCTGGTCGTCAAGAACTTGATGTCAGTAAAATGCAGTTCGAATACGAATGGTATGACTGGCAACGTGCGGCACACGACCGAGGTAAATCTCCTCGTACCGCATTTATCAAAAGAAAAACTATCGGTATCTACCCAGATACATTGGCTTGGATTCGCGATTATGCTTATTCTTATAATGAGCCAATGACGCGTAATTATTTCTGGCACCCTGCCTTTGATGATTATCCAGTAGTTGGTATTGACTGGCACATGGCTAATGCGTTTTGCTACTGGCGGACGAAGTTATGGGACACTTACCAATCTGTTCGTGAAGATGGTGTGAATTCGGAAGATTTCCGTTTACCAACTGAACACGAGTGGGAATATGCTTCTCGTGGTGGACATGATTTGGCACCATTCCCTTGGGGTGGTTACTACTTACGAAATGCGAAAGGCTGTTTGTTGGCTAACTTCAAACCTGGTCGTGGTAACTATCCAGAAGATGGTGGTCAGTACACTGTAAAAGCAGATGCGTACTTCCCTAACGATTACGGTCTATATAATATGTCTGGAAACGTTTCTGAGTGGACTTCTACTGCTTTCTACGAAAATGCGTATGCGTTTGTTCATGACCTTAACCCAGATATTCGTTACGATGCAGAGGACGACGATCCAGAAGCATTCAAACGTAAAGTAATCCGAGGTGGTTCATGGAAAGATATTGGATACTTCCTACAGACGGGAACTCGTCACTGGGATTACCAAGATACTACAAAATCTTACATTGGTTTCCGATGTGCCTTGACCTTCTTGGGTCGTTCGGTTAACGATTTCTAAAAAAAATAGAACAGAATTAAAAATGGATAATGGTTCTCAATCATTATCCATTTTTGATTTTAAAAATAAATTGATTTACAGGTTATTTAGTTCGCGTTCCTTAGACTTATTTTACAAACAAGTCTATTGAAAATAAAAATAATGCGCTCTATCATTTATAGATTGGGGGCAACTAAGCAGCGCGAAATAAATAAGTTCGCGTTCCTAAACAAACTTTACTGGTAGCAAAAGCAAAGCAAAACGGATTGGTCTTCAATGGAAATGAAAAATCTTCACCTGTTTTCTATTATGTAGTATTAAACAAAACAAATAAAACCAGAAAATTCAATATTCCCTATCTTGATACTGAATTATCGTTTTCCATTTGTGTTTTTACTTATGCTTCATTCCTGCGTTTATCTGCAAACTGCCTACAGAAAAAACTACAACAAATAAATAATTTAAGAAATAACAATTTTTTTTCCTCAAAAGTGTATCCTTATTATAGGTATCACATTAAGGGAATGAGAAAATGTTTCTCTGACCAATAAAAGTGGTCAATAACAGAATGACGAACAAAATTGGAAACCAAGTAAAAAATTCTTATCCATTTTTAATTCTTCATTCTTTAAGTATGAATTTAATTTAGCTAACCTTTTTAAAAATTTTAAACGATGAGTTTTTTTAAATCGAAAGGATTTAAGTATCTAAAAAACCTTCTTATTGGTGTTGGTGCCGCAATTGTATTGATGGGTGCCTTGTTTAAACTTGAAAGCTGGGAAGGAGCAAGTTTGATGTTGACGATTGGATTGTGTGTTGAAGCTGGTATCTTCTTAATTTTGGGTATTCTTGGACCTGAAAAAGATTATTACTGGGAAAAATTATATCCAGGTTTGGATAAATATGATTCTAACATTGCACCTTTGACTGCTGGTGCGGTTATGCCTGACCAACCAAAAGGGTTGAATGGTGAAATCGTTGAAGCTCAATTGGGTGGCATGTTGACAGAATTGCAAGGAATGTCTCGTAATCTATCTTCTTTGGACGCATTGCAGAAAGTTGATTTTTCTGGTACAGGCGACCAGTTGAAAACAATGAGTAACTTCTATACGAAGATGAATGAAGCAATGGCAGACTTGGGAGATTCTTTGGAAGACACTAAGGTTTATAAAGACCAATTGGTTGCTTTGAACAAAAACTTAGGCTCGTTGAACTCTGTATATGGCGGTATTTTGTCTGCTATTTCTAAAGCAGGTAACGACTAAGATTTGGCTATTTCAAATTGGTTATGACCAATATTTAAATAGACCAAGCAAGAAGTAAATTAATTGTAAAACACAGTATCTACACAGCAGTCAGACAGCTAAATTAGATACTTTAAAATAACAGCCTTATGTCAATTCCTAAGGAGCCGCGGCAGCTGATGATTAACCTGATGTATCTGGTTTTGACCGCACTGCTCGCGCTGAATGTATCTGCAGAGGTAATGAACGCTTTTGTAACTATTGACAATAGTTTGAAAGAAACCTCTACGACTACTGATAAAGCATTGGACGACCAACAAAAAGCATTGTCCAAGTTATTAGCAGAAGATTCTAAAAAAGATTTCCGAGCATTAGAGCCGGGAATCGAGAAAGTTCGTAAAATTTCTAAAGATTTCAACGACTATCTTGAAGGCATCAAAGATGTATTGATTGATGGTAGTGGTAATAAAAACGGGGAGAGAGACGACGGAGACTTCAAATTAGATAAAAAATCTGGTTTGATGTTGATGAAAGGTAAGAAAAACAAAGATGTGACTACTCGTTTGTTAGCACAAGCAGATTTAGGTGACGAGTTGATGGCTCGTATCGAACAAACTCGTGAAGACTTTATCGCAGCCTATACTGAAACGTTGAATAATCCTGAGTTGGCTTCTGCTGCAGGTTACCGTACACCAGGCGGAAAAATTGACCAGGCAGCAATTGATGCCGATATTGCAGGTTTTGCTGATAATATCAGTTTGGGCATTGATAAAGATTGGGCAAGCAAGACAGATAAAACTTCTTGGAAAGAATATCGTTTTAAGCAATTGCCTGTATTACCAGCAACTACTTTGTTGACAACATTCCAATCGGATGCGAAAAACGCAGAAGCTTTGGCAGTTGGTAAATTAGCAGAGAAAGCAGGTGGTAAAGAGATTGTTTTTGATAAATTCTTCCCAGTAATCAACGCGAAGAAAGGATACGTTATCAAAAACGAAAAATTTGAAGCTGAAATTTCTTTGGGTGCTTACTCTTCTGATATCAAACCTGAAAACATTGTTTTGACGGTTGATGGCTCACGAGTGTCTATGAAGGAGAATGGGGTAGCAACTTATTCCAAAACGGCAAGTTCAACAGGGTCTAAGAAAATTAAGTTGTCTGCTCGGGTAACTAATCCTTTAACTGGTGAGGTTTCTACGGAAACATCAGAGTTTGAGTATGAAGTAGGAGAGCGTTCAGCGACAGTTTCTGCTGACAAAATGAACGTATTTTATATCGGTGTTGATAACCCTGTTTCTGTAACGGTAGCGGGTGTTTCATCTAATGATGTAAAAGTGAATGGTTCTGGAGTATCTATCAATGGTCGTGGAGGTAAATATACCGTTAAAGCGACGAAGCCAGGTGATGCGAAAATTACTGTTTCTGGTGGTGGGTTGCCGCCAACTAACTTTGATTTCCGTGTAAAACGTATTCCTGACCCAGTGGCTCGTTTGTCAAAATCAAGCGGTGGTCAAATGGGTAATGGTGAGTTCCGTGCACAAGGTGGTGTAGGTGCTTTCTTGGATAACTTTGACTTTGAAGCAACTTGTAAAATTCAAGGATTTAACTTGGTATATGTTGCAAAACGTCAAGACCCAGTTGAAGCAATCAACAGTGGTGCTCGATATGGCGCCCAAGCTAAGCGATTGGTTGGAAAAGCAAAACCAGGTGACATTTTCTACTTTGATAATGTAAAAGCTAAATGCCCAGGTGACCCAGCAGGTCGTAAGATTAACTCAATGGTATTTAAAATTAAATAAGAATTGGATTTCTAATTTTTATTAAAATTTATAACAAGAGAAAATATTTGAAATAGGTCAGAACTGCGCCAATTATGTTAAATATTAGGCAAAATCTTGACCTATTTTAAACATTTTTCATCAATGTTATAAATAGTTGTATTAAATATTTATTTTTGGGCACTTAAATGGAAAAAATATTCGTTTAAGTTTTTAGAAATAAATCAATTAGCCTATAAAACTCAATTCAGAAGGGAAGCTTCAAAGTGATTTTTTAGGCGGAAATGGAGAAAATTACACGAGTTAGGAACATTTTTAATTCTTAATTTTTTGTTCTTCATTAATTAAAAGTGTTTTCAAAATAAAAAAATTACAACATCATGAAGTTCGCTTTGCAACTCTTTTGCCTTTGTTTGATGATGAGTTTGTTTGCTAATTCGGCAGTCGCTCAGACACCGGATGACATTCTGACGGAATCAAGCGACCCTAATGTGGACCGCCCTTTGGACGACATTGTTGAGAAAAAAATTGTTTACGAAAAACGTTTGTTGCCGTATGATCAAGTACGAGAAGCCGATATTTTCTGGGAAAAACGTATTTGGAGAGTGATTGACATTCGTGAAAAAATGAACTTACCGTTTGCTTATCCAGAACGTCCGTTTTTTACCATCTTGATGGACGGTGCGATTAATGAAGAAATTACGGTATATAGTACAGAGGACGATAAGTTTACGTCGCCTTTGACACCAGATGAAGTCGCTTCCATGGGAGCGACTGTCGATACAGTAATTACTTTTGACCCCGAAACTTACGAGGAACAAATTCAAGTGGTTCGTAATGACTTGAATCCAGAAGACGTGAAACGTTTTAGAATGAAAGAAATTTGGTTCTTTGACGAAGAAACTTCTACTATGCAAGTACGCATCTTGGGTATTGCTCCAATGATTGACGTAAAAGACGAAAACGGAAACTTCCGTTATGAAAAACCGATGTTTTGGGTATACTATCCAGAAGCTCGTAAGATTCTTTCTCGCGAAAGTGTCTTTAATCCAGGCAATGACGCCAGCCCAAATACTTGGGAGGATTTAATGGAAATGCGGTTTTTTGCCAGTTATATCAGCAAAGAATCCAATGTACTGAATCGTCGTTTGCAAGATTATTTATCAGGTGTTGACCTCTTGTTAGAAGCTGATAAAATTAAACGCGAAATATTTAACTTCGAACATGACCTTTGGTCATATTAAGAAAGTTGTTTTGAGCTATTAAAAAAGGGAGAATTTCTATTGAAGTCCTCCCTTTTTTAATGCTAAAACTAATTTTAACATTATTTGAATTATTTAATCGCCTAAACTAACCAAACACGCAATATAGTTTTATACCTTTGCCTCAAATCACAATTCAGCCTATTTTACCCTATCTTCTATTGATTTGAGACTTTTTTTAAGACCGTTTTATTTATCATTTATGTAAAATATTAATAATTGTTGATAAGTGAAATGAATTTAATAAGTTGAGCCAGAATGCGCCGTAATTTTTTCTTGTA
>CAYUNA010000072.1:0-5926 GCA_964445895.1 uncultured Saprospiraceae bacterium
GGACGGACTGATGATAGCTAAAGAATTATAGCATTACATTTGGTACACCGCCAAAAAACTCAAGAATGCTATAAATCATTCTTTAAGTTATAAGTCATTCTTTCAGTAATCCTTAGGTCGATTTTTCTCCCCTTTGAAACCCCAAATAATCATGAAAATAACTTGAGTAGTTACAACCTTGAACAAACATAAAATCCATTGAACATGGCACAGAAAACTTACATACTATTCTTTTTTCTTATTTGGGGAAACGCCCTCGCGGGGCAAACGCTAAGAGCCTTAGAAAAGGCAGCAGACAAGGCTTACGCTGCCGAAGATTATTATTCTGCGATGATTCATTTAGCAGATGCGATGGAGATTAAACCAGACAATGCCCGCTTGATGTATAAATATGCGGAGGTTTGTCGGCATTTTAATGCGCATGAGTTGGCAGAAGAATATTATACTAAAATTATTGAAAATGGAGATTCTAAAGAACTTCCGCTGTCGTGGTATGGATTGGCTTTGACTAAGAAAAGTTTAGGAAAATACAACGATGCAATTGAACTATTTGAAACTTTTGAAATTGCTCAAGTAACGGACGCTCAACAGGTGCAACAAGTTCGAAGTGAAATAGAAGCTTGTAAGTGGGCAATGAAACTAAATCCTGATACTTTTTTACAGACGACTATCACGCATTTGGATAAAAAAGTGAATACACCTTATTCAGAATTTGGAGGTGTTGAGGTTGAAAATATGCTGTATTATACTTCTCATCGGTATAAAAATAAAGAAGATAAACACGATCCCCCACGCAACATTTCTAAAAATTTATACGCGACGAAAGATACGAAAGGGCGATTGATGAAGCGAAATTTTAATGATTTAGAAAAGCTAACGGCACATACGGCTTTTGGCAATGATTACCGTAGAATTTATTTCAATATTTGTGAATATAAGACCGCAGGGAAAATCAGATGCGATCTTTTTTATAAAGAATTGGACAGTCGAAACCGTTGGAAAATGACTTCCGTAAAATTACCCGAAACGATTAACTCTTCAGAATTTACCGCAACACATCCCGCGATTGGTTTTGATTCTTTGACGCAAAAAGAAGTGCTGTATTTTGTTTCTGACAAAAAAGGAGGAAAAGGAGGATTGGATATTTGGTATTCAGAAATTGAAGGTGATAAATTCGTTCAACCCCAAAATTTAGCGGCAGTCAATACCGAGAAAGATGACCTCACCCCATTTTATAATAACGCCACTCAGACCCTGTATTTTAGTTCAGATGGGCATAAAAATATGGGTGGATACGACATTTTTAAAATAAAGAAATCAACAGAATGGGGAACGGTTGAACATATGGGAGTACCCCTCAATTCCAGTTTTAATGACCTTTATTTTACGATTAATCAAGAAGAATCAAAAGCTTACTTTTCATCCAATCGACCTGGCTCATATTATTTGGATAAAAGTAATAAGACTTGTTGTTATGATATATATATGGCTGATTTTAATGGCGTTGACCCAATTCCTGATGATACTGTAGAGGTAATGGTTGAGTTGCCAACCCCCAAACCAAAACGACCGCAAACCCCACCTGTACCCACGACTTTAGAAGATTTTCTACCCTTGGCTTTATATTTTCACAATGATGAACCCGACCGTCGAACGCGTCGAACTTACACGAAAAAATCTTATGAAGAAACTTATTTACAGTACTATAATCGCAAGCAAGAATACCTGACTGAATACACGAATCCCCTTGATGAAGAACAAACTTTTGAGGCGGAACAATTTATTGATGACTTTTTTGAAGATGAGGTTCGGAAGGGATACGAGCATTTGTTTTTGTTTTCTAATATTTTATTAAAACGGTTAGAAAAAGGGGAAACTGTCGAAATTTTCATCAAAGGTTATACGAGTCCGCGCGCGAAAGGAGATTATAATTTAATGTTAGGAAAACGACGAATTAGTAGCTTGCGCAATCATTTTAGTACGTATAGAAATGGTATTTTCTTACCGTATTTAGAAACAAAAAACTTGATTATAACCGAACGTTCTTTTGGTGAAACGACAGCCTCCACAACGGTGAGTGATGACTTGCAGGATATGCGAAATTCTGTTTATAGCGTTGGGGCAGCAAAGGAACGACGAGTGGAAATTGTGGAAATTACGGTGGGCAAGTAGCAGGTTTTCAAACAAGTCTATTGTACAAAAATGCTTGTGGATTAAACAATTCAATGAATAAAGTTTTGATTTTTTGAATTACCCGTCAATGGTTCGATTCTTAAATGATTGACAGTTAAATTGAAATTATCAGAAGGGAGAAAATTGAAGATTTTTGACCTCCAATAACAACGATGCGCGTCGCTTGCTGCAACGCGGAGAAGGACTTGAGGAACAAGAACGGTTTCTACAAAACCGTTCTTATCCCTCCAACGCCCTATTGTATAAAAAACATTCATTATCAACTGAATACATATAGTAAATACTTTGTACTCAGTAGGGATAGCGGATATTTTTTAAATTTCAGATAATTTATTTACTTCGCGTTCCTTAAGTTTTTGAACCACCACCGCCCATTGCAGCTTCCATCATTTCATTGATTATTTCAAAAATCTGCTTCAATGCATTCATTTCTTTATTGACCATATTTAAAGAAATTTCTGAACGATAAGCACCGTCCACTGTTGTTTTTGCAGTCGTGACCATGAAACTTTCAAAATTTTGCTTTCCGATATTCACGAATTCGCCTGCACCCATTGCACCTGCCATTTCTTCGGCATTCATTGACGCAATGATTTGAGGAATATCAAAGTACATCACTTGCCCGTTTTGACACATCGTCTTGCACAAATTTTTATCAATTTTCTGCTTTCCTTTATATTTTTTCGAAAAATTACTCTGAATCAAATCCTGGCTATTAGAAATGAACAGAATGCCGTCACGCACTGCTAACGTCGCGTCCATATCCAAACCTGGAGCAGCTATTTTAAAATTCGTACCGACTTGCTGTAATACACTCGATTTTGCTCCCAATCGGATAAATTTCATAATGTCCTTTTCGTTGCCATACGACATCATAAAAGTCATTTCAGGAATTTCTTTCGTTACTTGTTTTTGCGTTTCCGTTGGGTTAAAATTATCGTCATATTCGACCACAGTTTCCATCTGTGTTACCGTTTGCATGCCTGTAACTGCAAAAATCATATCGCCATTAAAAACATTGCTAATACCTTCTTCGTCAATAAAAATACCCAAAATTTCGAGGGCACTTTCCGCCATTTCGCCATACATCGGTACTTCTTTTGCCATATCTTTTGCCAACTCTTTGTAGCCATTCACCATCTCATTCATATTCAAATTGATATGATAAATGCCCATCATTTCATCGCCACGCAGGTGCTTGACCATTTTTTTATTGTATTTACTATCAAATGTACCGGCCATCATTTTTGTCAACTTCGGATTGGTATATTGCGACATATCTATTACCCAACGGCCATCATTGAAGTTCATGCCCATTGACATGAAAGTTTCTCCATACATCGAACTCATCATTCCTTGAAACATCTCCATCGCCATTTCTGCTTCAGAACCCAATCCCGCTGCTGCATTTTGTTCCTCCTGAATCATTTTCATAATATAAGAATAATCCAACCAAACGTGCATATCGTTGGTATTTACTCCTTTGACAAAACGTGGATTTAAGGCAATAGAGTTATCTGCCGTTCGATTCAAATTGGTCTTCATCCAATCCATCGACATAGCCTTTAACTCAGGGTCTGGTTGGTTAAATAAATCACCTAAATCAAAATCTGGCATTGTTTCTTCGACTGGTTCTTCCAGCATTTCTTCCGTGACTTCCTCCAATGATTCGGGCATCGGTTCTTCTTCAATCGTGGTATCCATAAACACAATTTCCTCCTCTTCTTCCAAAATATCCATATCTTCCATTTCCACAATTTCCTCCTCTGCGTATTCTTCATCAGGATAAACTTCATACTCGTATCCTGTATCATTATTTAAATCTTGGCGTTCGACTCCTCCAATTATCACTACTTTATCATTCCAGGCAATTGTTGCATCATCATCAGGCACAATATAAGAGAAACCGTTCATTTGCATTATTTCAACATCTTCACCATTATTGCTCTTCACCATTTTGTTAACAAATGCTTGCTTATCAGATAGTTCGGCAACCATACCAAAGCGCATTGCGGCATCATCGAAAGTGCCAAAAAAGTAGGCTTTTTCCATAATATTTAACCCCAACTTTGATGGTTCAGTCATCATTGCCTGCATCATCTCAGCATCATCACCGCCGCCCATCGCCATTTGACCGACCATCATTTCATAAAATGGATATTGTTGCAATTCGAGTAAATTGACCTTTTTATTTAAATGGTTGAGATTGGTAGTCATCACAACCGTCGCATCTTTAGGAATGTACTGCTGCAGGTTTTGAGCAGAAAGAAATGTTACAGCCCCTACTAAAATGGCAGTGAAGACGGTTTTCATGGATTTAATCATGTTGTTACTTTTAAGTGAAAAATGTATTTGACAACCTTTGTATACAGTTTGTCAAAAAGAAGGCAAAAGTAGGAGGCTTCGACAAAACTTGCAAGGATATTCGATTAAAGTCCCAAAATTACGGATTGGTTGTTCCTGGATTTTTGCTGTTTTCTAAATAAACGTTTAAAAAAGAAACTTTTTCAGGCTCAATTGTATTGAAGGATGTATCTAAACAAATGAAGTGAAACACTTCTACAATCAGTACTTATTACAGTATAACAGAAGTTTCTTTGCATTTAAAACAAGAGGAGTTTGAGGATGAAAAATGATTTTGCAAAAATCATTTTTCATCCTCAATAACCCCACCCGCGTTGCCGCAGGCAACGCGCATTTTTTTGAAGCTCGAAAATTTTGCGATTTTCTCGCTTCTCATAATTTTAAAAAAAATTACGTTACAAACTGTACTTATTCAAAAGCCAAAAAAATATTGGTAGTCTATTTAAAAGAGGGTTGTGATTCTTGCAGATGTGGAGAAGGACGCCCTCTTTCGCTTTTAATTAATTTAAAAACTTTTCCTACCTTCACCTTTCCTATTTTTCAAAAATAAAAAACACCACCGTCGTGAAAAAAGTACTTAAATGGCTTTTCATATTAGTCCTCTTAATTATTGTAGCACTCGTAGGATTTGGTATCTACGCCAATGAATCCAAACCCGTTGGCACACCCAATGCAGCTGCTGATGCTATGGCACAAAAGATGTTGACTGCTGTGGACAAGGTCGCTTGGGATTCGACCGCAATTGTGCAGTGGACATTCCGTGGAGCGCATGATTATTTATGGGATAAAAACCGAAATTTTGTCAAAGTTAACTGGGACGATAATGAGGTCTTGTTACACACCAAATCTGTGACAGGTAAAGCTTTCAAAAACGGAGCAGAACTGACTGGTGACGAAGCCAATACACTTGTGCAAACCGCTTGGGGATACTTTTGTAACGACTCTTTTTGGATGAATGCGCCGTTCAAAGCATTCGACCCTGGCACGTCGCGCAGTATTGTAAAAGACGATGAAGGACGCGAAGGATTAATGGTTTCGTATGCGTCGGGTGGCACCACACCGGGCGATTCCTACCTTTGGTTTTTGAATGAAAATGGACTACCAACCAGCTATAAAATGTGGGTCAGTATCATTCCAATTGGTGGTTTGGAATTCACTTGGGAAGATTGGAAAACCTTACCAACAGGGGCGAAAGTGGCGCAATTACATAATAGTTCACTGTTTCCGATTCCGATTGATAATTTGAAATCAGGAGATGATTTCGGCACGTTTGGATTGGAGAATGACCCGTTTTTGGGATTGAAATAATTCTAAAACGCTATGATAAATTTTCGATTATTGGAAGTAGAGACGTGGCATTGCCACGTCT
>CAYUNA010000072.1:6026-12338 GCA_964445895.1 uncultured Saprospiraceae bacterium
TAGAGACGTGGCATTGCCACGTCTCTACTGTACATTTTATTTTTTGTTTTTAATAATTTATATTTTTTGTTTAAAATTTATATATTTGCCAACATTTTAATGGACGGGTAGATACGTGGTAATGCCACGTATCTACCTAATTCCAAATCAAAATCCATGCAAAACCCACTCGATACTGGCATCGAATATTTAAAAGGTGTAGGCCCAATAAAAGCGGATTTACTCAAAAAAGAATTGGGGATATTTACCTTCCGTGATTTGCTGTTCCAGTTTCCACGCAGATATGTCGATAAAACACAATTTCATCAAATCCGAGACCTTAATCAAGATAGTGGTGAGGTGCAAATTAAGGGTGTTTTGCGTCGTTTAGAAGTCATTGGCGACGGACGTAAGAAGCGATTGGTTGGGCGGCTACGAGATGAAACGGGGGTACTGGAATTGGTTTGGTTTCGCAGCATTCATTGGATTGAAAATAGTTTGATGGTCGGTACAGAATATGTGGTTTTTGGACGAGTGAATGAGTTCAATGGCAGAGTCAATATTTCCCACCCGGAAGTAGAGGAATTAACGGCAGCCAATCGAGCCGCAGCGATGACGTTCGCACCCGTATATGCCAGTACCGAAAAGTTGAATCAGAAAGGCTTAGATGCTAAGGGGCGCCGCAAGTTAATCAAGGCGATTTTTGATAAATTGACTGCCTTGGATTTGCCCGAAAATTTACCAGCTTACCTAAAAGATAAATTCCATTTTCCCAGCCATTATGAAGTTTTAAATAGCATTCATTTTCCAAAATCGCAAGCCGAGTTGGATATGGCGCGCAATCGGTTAAAATTTGAAGAATTGTTCTTTCTACAATTGCGCCTTTTGCAATTAAAAGCCAATCGAAAAGGAGCGATTCGTGGGTATCACTTTTCAAAAGTCGGTGATAAATTTCATCGTTTTTTTAAGGAAAAAATACCGTTTGAACTAACAGGTGCGCAGAAACGAGTCATCAAGGAAATCCGTGCAGATATGGGGTCTGGCGTCCACATGAACCGCCTGCTACAGGGGGATGTAGGGAGTGGGAAAACGATGGTCGGCTTGATGTGTATGTTGATTGCGTTGGACAATGATTTTCAGACTTGCATGATGGCACCGACGGAGATTTTAGCACAGCAACACTTCCATTCTATCACTGAATATTGTGAAGGATTGGACATTAATGTAGAGTTTTTATCGGGGAGTATTGGCTCAAAAACAAAGAAGCGCAGACTAATTTTAGAACGACTCGCAGCGGGCGAAATTGACATTTTAATTGGGACACATGCCCTGATTGAAGATCCTGTTGTTTTTAAAAATTTGGGACTCGTTTTGATTGACGAACAGCATCGTTTTGGGGTCAAGCAACGAGGCAAGCTATGGAAGAAAAATAGCCCTTATCCTCCCCATGTTTTGGTCATGACCGCAACCCCGATTCCACGTACTTTGGCGATGACGTTATATGGAGATTTGGATGTGTCGGTGATTGATGAATTACCGCCTGGTCGAAAGCCTGTTTTGACAGTACATCGCACCGAAAATCATCGAATGCGAGTGATTGGTTTTATGCGCGAAGAGATTGCGGCAGGGCGTCAGGTTTATGTTGTTTATCCGTTAATTGCAGAGTCTGAGAAATTGGATTTGAAAAATCTGGAAGAAGGTTATGAATCGCTGCTGCGAGAATTTCCGATGCCCGAATTTCAAATTAGCGTTGTGCATGGAAAAATGAAAGCAAAAGATAAGGATTTTGAAATGCAGCGATTTGTGAATCACGAAACGCAAATTATGGTGGCGACAACGGTGATTGAAGTTGGTGTGAATGTTCCAAATGCATCCGTGATGATTATTGAAAATACGGAGCGATTTGGTTTGTCGCAACTGCACCAATTGCGCGGTAGAGTAGGGCGTGGTGCGGATAAGGCTTACTGTATTTTGATGTCAAGTTTTAAATTAACGACTGTCGGGCGCGAACGCATTCAGACGATGGTGGGCACTAATAATGGTTTTGAAATATCAGAAGCTGACTTAAAATTGCGCGGACCAGGTAATATTGAAGGAACGCAACAAAGCGGTATTTTGAATTTGAAAATAGCAGATTTATCGAAAGATGGTAAGATCTTGCAGACGGCGAGGGAGTTGGCGAAGCGAATTTTAGAAAAAGATGCAAAACTGGCGTTGCCAATCAATCACCCATTGAAGGCATATTTGGACAAGACGGCAAAGCAGTTTCGGGGATGGGGACGGATTTCGTAGAAGTAAAAAAATAAAACGAATTAAAACATAAAAAAACGCCGCACTTGATTCAATTCAAGTGCGGCGTTTTTATTTGCAATTAATGGATAAATTACCCGTTTATCATATCTGCCATGACATTCAAGGTCTCTTCCAGATGCGCATCTTTTTTCACACCTTTAATCCATTCTTCGTTTCGAGCAGTTTTAGATTCGTCAGCAGTTTCCAATACTTTCGCATCAGCTGCAGGGTTACGAATGCCCATGACTACTTCCTTATCCATTAAATCTTTGTACTCTTTGTTCCGTACTTCCAAAGCCTCTTCTTCCTTTTGGTATTCTGCCAAATTCAAAGAATATTCCGTGTCGTCACGTTGAGTTTTCAACCATTTAGCGTTTTCTTCTACTTTCTGGAAAGTAGAGTTAGAACGAATCCGTGCCGCAGATTTTTCGCGCAACATTGGCTTATTATCAAAAGAATATACATTTTGAGAATAGGTTGCCGCCGCAATTTCTGTAAATGGCAATGGATGCTCGTGTTCTTTTTCACCCGTTTCAATATATCGGTAATTGTCTGGTAAAATAATGTCAGGAACAACACCTTTCAATTGTACAGAACCACCATCAATTCGATAATAGTTTTGAATCGTAATTTTTAATTCACCCAAAGGTTTTACCTCTGTATGTCCACGCACTGCATCATCCAAGTTGACAAAACGCTGTACCGTTCCTTTACCAAAAGTAGATTCGCCAGTACCGACAATTAACGCCCGGTCGTAATCTTGCAACGCTGCGGCTAAAATTTCAGAAGCCGATGCACTGAACGAATTCACCATCACAATCAAGTGACCTTCCCAATCAACGCTTGGGTCTTCGTCATCTAAAACACGAGGCGCGCGGTCGCGGGATTTAACTTGAACCATTGGACCTTCTTCCACGAAGAAACCACCCATTTTCACGACTTCCGATAAATAGCCACCGCCATTATTTCGCAAATCAAGGATAATTCCTTTTACATTTTCTGATTTTAATTTCTCAATTTCTTTTTTTACATCATCCGAACAGTTGCGCGGATTTGTACGATTTTGATAGTCACCATAAAAACGTGGGAGACGAATATAGCCCACCTGATCACCGTTATCTGTATCTAAAATCAATGATTTGGCATATCCTTCATCCAAAATAACCACATCTCGAATAATGGAAATAACTTCTGAACTTCCGTCTTTCTTCTTCACATGTAGCAAAACTTCAGTATCCGGCTCACCCCGAATCATTTTTACCACATCATTAATTACCATGCCTGCAATGTTGACAGGTTCTTCTCCTTTTTGTTGAACTGCCGTAATTTTATCTTCTGCTTCCAATTCTTTGCCTTTCCAAGCTGGTCCACCAACGATAATTTCCGTCACTTTTGTAAAGTCACCGTCCGTCTGCAATCGGGCGCCAATGCCTTTAAGTTTACCTGACATATTGATATTGAAATTTTCTTTATCAATCGGTTCAAAGTAGCCAGTATGTGGGTCGAAAATATGTGTAATCGCATTCAAATAACTGCTGATATGGTCAGAACGCTTGCGTTTTTCCAATCGAACATACCAATCATCATAAACTTTTAACACCTCTTTTCGAGCCTCTGCTTCCAATTCAGATTCCGTTTTATCTTTAAAATCATCTTCGCCATCTGCTTTGCTTTTCAATTTGTCAGCCAAGCGTGTCATGACTTCATATTTCATGGATTTTCTCCAATATTCTTTCAGTTCTGCTTCATTTTTTGCCCATTCTAATTTATCACCATCGCGCTGAATTGCTTCTTTTTTAGTAAAATCAAACGGTTGCGCCAAAAATTCGCGGTAGTATGCTTGCGAACGTTCGATACCTGCCTCCTGTAATTTTACCGCCAAATTCATAAAGCCATATTCACCCGCCTCAGCTTCATTGTCCAACTCTTTTTTGAACAATTCCAACTGATTAACCTCTGACTCAATCAGCCATCGCCGACCGCCATCCAATCGTTCCATGTAGCTATCATAAAGCTTTACAGAAAAATCATCGTCGATTTCTTGTGGAGAATAATGGTAATAACTTTGGAAATTTAAAATGGTTTCCATCAAAACGGATTCCTTCTCAGCACTATCGTAAGCGGGGTAAAAAGCGAGTAAGGTCATACCCGTTAAGCAAATCGCTAAAAAAATTGAACCTTTAATTTTCATATTCTTAGGTTGTTTTGTTGTCCGTATTTTGTCGGTTTGTACTACAAACTAAATGTAGTATTTTAAAAACTCTAACAGTCTAAATTTTATTGTTCAAAACTGTCAACTCTCTCTGTCAGCGTCAAAATCGGGCGTGTCTATATAAAATAAGTTTTTTCGGAGTAAAAACTTGTCGCCAAAGATAGGTAAAGCAATGCTTTAACGCAAATTAAAAATTGGGGATTTCATTTTGCTCGCGTTTCTTAGACGGTAAATATACCTTTAAATCACAAAATAGTTCGTTCAGAAACTATGCCGAAGGCAACTTTAACGAGGTTTTAACTTGAAAAGACGGTTTTTTTTAGAAAAGGTTGCGAGAAGTGAAATAATAAGCAGCTTAAGTACTTGCTATATTTTAAATGAAATTAAATGCGACGCAAAAAGTAATTTACTTTAGGTAAAGTAATACAGTGTAAAGTAAGTTCCTTTGAATTATAAGAAGCGAGAAAATCGCAAGATTTTCGAGCTTCAAACACCTCACTCCCCCGCGCCGCAGGCGCGGGGCGGTGGGGTATTAAGGGAGCAAAACGGTTTTTGCAAACCGTTTTGCTCCCTCAAACTTCTCTTGTTTTTTTTTAAGAAACTTTTATTAAGTGTTACCATCACCTTTTAAAATAAAAAAAGCCCTTCATTAAACTTAATTAATGAAAGGCCTTTTTTTTATATCAATTCTTTGCAAGTTGCCCCCAACAATTAAGCAAAGAAATCAACATTATTTTATCTACGAAACGTTTTTGATGCGGCGAGCTGGGTAAGCTACTTCAATACCTGCAGCACTAAACGCTTTTTTGATTTCTTTGTAAGAATTAAAATAAACATCCCAGTAAGTTGCATCAGTTGCGTAAGGACGCACTGCAAGCAAGATGTTATTTTCATCGAATTTTTCAATTTCAATCGTTGGCTCATCTGGCAACTTCTCTGTAACATTGTTTAATGCACCACGGATGATAGTTTGAATTTTATCAAAATCTTCTTCGTATGGCATCGCTACGTTCAAGTCAACCCGCAATTTTCCAAGAGCAGTCAAGTTGGTCATAATTCCACTTGTTGCAATTCCATTAGGCATAATAACTTTTTTATTATCTAAACTCTGAATCACGGTATTAAACACTTGAATTTCTAATACATGTCCAACAGTACCTTGAATATCAACCAAATCTCCAACACGGTATGGCTTGAAAATCAAAACCATAACACCTGCTGCAAAATGGCTTAAAGTACCTGACATTGCTGCTCCAATTGCCAAACCTGCACCTGCAATCAATGCGGCGAAAGCTGTGATTTCTATACCAACAACACCAGCTGCGGTAATAACAACCATCACTTTCAATAATACACTGACTAAAGAAGATAAGAAAGGAATTAAGTCTTTGTCTAACCCTGATTTAGCCATTGATTTGCTAATCATTCGGCTAATCATATTGACTATCCAAAATCCAATCATCAAAACGAGAATACCCGCAACAATTTTTGGTGACCAAGCCAATACGGTATTCCAAAGTGCAGAAAGGTCAAAATTCGTAATATCCATTTAAATAAGTTTTAAGTATGTAAAAAGTTAAGTTTAATGTTAGAAATGCACATAATTAACGGTGACAATATTGTTAGTTAAGTTATGTAATTAGTTTTATTTTTTTTAATAAAATAAAATACTTTTTCTAATTCAGGTTTAAGACGGAGCAATTTCTGCTATGTCACATTTTTATAAAAAAAAATGTTAAAATTTATGGAATTTATGAAAATAGCTTACTTAATGGGACGTCCGAAAAAAATATTTCTGATAATATGTTTTTTGCGCCGTCTGAAAATAA
>CAYUNA010000073.1:0-12046 GCA_964445895.1 uncultured Saprospiraceae bacterium
TTGGTGGGAAGAGGGGTTTGCTTTTGGAAGGGACAATAGTCCGAGTTGTATTCAGCTTGGGTAGCCCTCGGCTTTAGTCGAGTGGCATGCCGCCCAACCTGAAGTTGATAGCCACAAAAAAAGGCTTACCCAGTTCCCTGAGCAAGCCTCTATAATATATAGATTGTTTACTATTTAATTGACTGAAATCGCATCAGTCACGCGTTTTATCCACCAAAATCATCAAACGCGATATTCTCCTCTGGCACACCCAATTCATCCAAAGTTTTGATAACCGACTGGTTCATCATTGGTGGTCCGCAGAAGTAGTATTCTACCTCTTCTGGCTCTGGATGGTCTCTCAAATATTTTTCATGTAAAACACTCATGATATAACCTTTGAAACCATCACCGTCGTCTTCGATAGTTTCTTTCACGTTCCAATTATCTTCTGGCAATGGATTATCCAAAGCAACATAGAATTTGAAATTTGGAAATTCCTCTTCAATCTTACGGAAGTCGTCAATGTAGAACAACTCTCGCTTAGTTCGTCCACCGTACCAGTAAGATACTTTACGGTCAGTTGTTTTCAAGGTGTGAAACAAGTGGAACAAGTGAGAACGTAATGGTGCCATACCTGCACCACCACCGATGTAAACCATTTCTTTTTTGGTCGGCTTGATGAAAAATTCACCATAAGGACCAGAAATCGTTACTTTGTCACCTGGCTTTTGGTCGAATACATACGACGAACAAATACCTGGGTTAACATCCATCCAAGCATTTTTTGCTCTATCCCAAGGTGGCGTAGCGATACGAATATTCAACATCACAATATTACCTTCTGCTGGGTGATTTGCCATTGAGTAGGCACGGAAAATAGGCTCGTCATTTTTCATCTTCAAGCTCCACAATCCAAATTTATCCCACTCAGATTGGAATTCATCAGCTGGCTTACCCATACGCGGGTGAGATGTGATGTCCATGTTTTTGTAATCAACCGTTACTTCTGGTACGTCAACTTGCACATAACCACCAGCTTGGAAATCCAAGACTTCCCCTTCTGGTAACTTCACTACAAATTCCTTAATAAAAGAAGCTACATTATAATTAGAAACAACTTCACATTCCCATTTTTTGATACCAAATACTTCTTCTGGCACGCTCAATTCCATGTCTTCCCGCACTTTTACCTGACAAGCCAGACGCTTGTGTTCAGCTGCTTCTTTTCGAGACAAGTGATTCATTTCTGTTGGCAAAACATCACCACCACCACTATAAATATGGCATTCGCACATCGCACACGTTCCACCACCACCACAAGCGGATGGTAAGAAAATACCTTTATCAGAAAGGGCAGTTAACAGGTTAGTACCTGGCTGAACCATGAACGGGTTCTCTTCATCTCCGTTAAGAATTAACTTTACTTCACCTTGAGGTACAAGCTTTTTTCGAGCCTGAATCAACATAAAGGACAGTGCCATAATGACGACTGTAAAAACAACAAGAGCTAATATAATTTCCATATCGCTTAGTTATATATTTTAATCAAACACTTAACTATTGTAACGTCAAATGACAGAAAGTGTTTGCGAAAATTCTAATTCAAATTTTAGTATGGGCTGGTAAAAGCTGCTGGGTCAATTCCCATCAGACTCATAAAAGCGATTCCCATCAAGCCCGTTAAAATAAACGCCATTCCCAAACCACGCAATGCTGGTGGTACGTCTGAATAACGGATTTTTTCTCGAATAGCTGCAATTGCGATAATTGCTAAGAACCAACCGAAACCGCCGCCCAAGCCGAAAGCAATACTTTGGCTTAAATCGTATTCTCGAGAAACCATGAACAATGAACCACCCAAAATTGCGCAGTTTACGGTAATCAATGGTAAGAAAATCCCCAGGGCAGCATAAAGTGATGGCGAAAATTTTTCGACAATCATCTCTACCAACTGTACCATGGAAGCAATTACGGCAATAAATAAAATTAACCGCAAGAAGGTCAAGTCAATCCCAAAAACACTGGTGTCACTCAACAAATAGGTGTTAATCAACCAATTAATCGGCATGGTGATACCCAATACGAAAATAACGGCTAAACCCAATCCAAATGCTGTTTTTACAGATTTGGAAACCGCCAGGTAAGAACACATTCCTAAGAAGTATGCCAAGACCAAGTTGTCAATAAATGCGGCTTTGATAAAAACGTTGAAAAAATCCATGCTATTTATTTTTCCGGTAGCGGATACTTTAAGAGTATCTGCTACCTAACTTTTTCATTACAAATTAAAAGAGAATGATGTATCAGACACCTTAAAAGTATCCGCTACATGGCAATCTACGATACGTCCACCAATTTCGGATTATAGCTACGCTGAACCCAAATCAAAACACCGATAACAAACATCGCTGCTGCTGGTAATACCATTAGGTTGTTTAATTGGTAACCTGGAATCGTAATCAAAAAATCAGAAGTTGGTCCTAAGATTTTGTATCCAGCCAAGCTACCTTTTCCAAACAACTCACGGATAACAGCTACCAAAATCAAGACACCTGCGTATCCCAATCCATTACCAATACCGTCTACGAAAGACCGCCAAGGTTTGTTCGCCATTGCGAAGGCTTCCAAACGTCCCATAACGATACAGTTGGTGATAATCAATCCGATATAAACAGATAATTGCTTATAAATCGGGTAGTTAGCCGCTTTTAGTGTCAACTCAACTACGGTTACCAAAAAAGCAATGATGACCAATTGGACAATCATCCGTACTGATTTTGGAATATGGTTTCGCAAAAGCGAGGTAAATAAACTCGAAAATGCGCAAACGAAAACTACCGCAATCGAGATAACTACCGAAGGAACGACGACAGAAGTAACCGCCAATGCCGAACAAATTCCCAATACCTGTACGGTAATCGGGTTGTTGTCATTTAACGGGTCTGTAATTAATTTTCGTTCTTTTTTCCCGAATAACGGTTCTTTTACTTCTTTAACTGCTGTTTCAGCCATAATACTATTGATTATTTCGATTAGCTCGAATGTTTCGATAAATTCGATTTCCGAATTGAATCGAAAAATGTTTTTTGAATTTAGTTCTTTTTACCTGCGTCAATGGTCGCTTTATAATCATCGAAATATGCGTCGTAATATTCGATACCTCTCGCCAACATTTCACCGACACCATCTGCCGTTACTGTTGCGCCACTGATACCATCTACTGCATACATATTCTCTGGGTCTGCTCCACCTTTTTGCACTTTCACAGAAACGTACTTGCCGCTATTGTCATAGATTTTTTTGCCAATAAAGTTTTTAGCAAATTGTGGATTGTCTTTGATTTCAGCACCCAAACCTGGTGTTTCTCCTTTGTGGTCAAAGGTTGCACCAGCAATCGTGTTCAAGTCGTTTTCTAAAGCAATATACCCCCAAATTTCATCCCAAAGTCCATTTCCACGAACGGCTAAAATGTAGTTTTTTCCATCTGCTCCATCGTAAATGAATAAAGGCAATTGACGTTCAGCTTCTGCTTTCTTTTTCTCCTGTGCCATGTCAATGTCTTCTGCTTTCAACTCTCCCGACTTAACCTCTTCACC
This sequence comes from uncultured Saprospiraceae bacterium, assembly GCA_964445895.1. Classification (GTDB taxonomy): domain Bacteria; phylum Bacteroidota; class Bacteroidia; order Chitinophagales; family Saprospiraceae; genus CAYUNA01. The sequence goes on from CAYUNA010000073.1 coordinate 3,579, forward strand.
ATCCGTTTTGACAATTTTTTGCTCCATTTTCGTATCAAAAATTTGCAAAACTTCTTCGTTAGAAAGGTCGGCAACAGTCTTGTCCCCTAACTTACCTTCTACTGCTTTTAAAACGGCACGTTTGTTAAAAATCGCTTCGTTAGCTTTGGCAATTGGCCCAGTTACAGAAACCATAACTGCCAAAAGACCTGCAACCACGAAACACATAATTAATACAAACGAAATTATTTTCTTATTACTTTCCATTCTTTTATCATTAAGAATTGAGCATGAATAATTAAAAATGCAATTGCAATTTAATTCTTCATGCTCAACTTTTCATTTTTAATTAATTTACAGCTACTCGTTTCAAACGTCGCTTCATATTGCCTTCTAATACATAGTGGTCAATTAATGGAGCAAAAACGTTCATAAATAAAATAGCCAACATCCAACCTTCTGGATATGCAGGGTTGGTAACACGAATCACCAAACCAATCATACCAATAAAGAAACCGTAAATCCACTTTCCTTTATTGGTAGAAGCAGCAGTTACTGGATCTGTAGCCATAAATGCCATGGCAAACCAGAAACTCCCCATCGCTAAGTGACCTGTCCACGGCACTGCCATAAATTTCCAGAAGTTAGGCGTATCTGCCATGATTTCTGTTGGGGCAACTGCGTTGAATAACATCCCTGTTACAACTACACCAATCAACATTGACAACATTACTCGCCAACTTGCAATACCTAATTTTACTAATAATAATGCGCCTAAAATGATGACTGGCTTACAAGATTCGCCAATAGAACCAGGTATTCCTCCCCACCACATTTGCTTGGTGGTATATACTTCGGTAACTGCCGGCCAACCACCTTTGGATGCCAAAGCTAAAGGCGTTGCGCCAGTATAGCCTTCTGCAATTACAGCATTAGCGTTAAATTTCGCCCAACCAAAGGCATCAAACAATGGATTCAATAATCCCGTTTCCACCCAACCATAAACGACTGGTTCAGCTTCTTTAATTTTTTCAAAACCTGCAACCCATACATTATCACCAGAAATCTCTGTTGGATAAGCAAAGAAAACAAATACCCGCGCTAATAAAGCAACGTTTAAGATGTTCATTCCTGTTCCACCAAAGGCTTCTTTACCAATGATTACAGCAAAAGCAACTGCCAATACCAAAATCCACATTGGAATGTCTGGTGGCATAATCAATGGAATCAATGCTCCCGACACTAAGAATCCCTCTTCAATAGCATGCCCTTTTTTGGCAGCATACCAGAACTCTATTCCAAGACCAACAATATGCGTTACTATAAAAATCGGCAATAATTTAATTAAACCGTAAGTCAATTTTAGGTGAAAACCTGCTAAAAAACCACTGTATTGACCGATTGCTTGAAAATGTTGGTGACCTATATTATAAGTACCAAAAACATAGCACAATTGCATCGCCAAAACTACCATCACCATCGTTCGCTTCAAGTCCATACCATCACGGACGTGTACGCCACCTGGTTTGGTTACTGCATTTGGAGTGTAGGCAAAGGTGAAAAATCCATCAAACAACGTGTGTAAGAAAGGAGACTTCTTTTTGTCTGGTTCAATTTTGTGTAAAAACTTTATTAAGTCCATATCTATTTAGCTATTGGTGCATTGGTTATTGATTGCTAACTTTTGCACCATTTAAATATTTTTAATTTTCTTAAAAAAGGTCACTAAACTAATAGTTTAATGCGCCATTTTAACCTTGTTCAATCATAAAATTCAAGCCATCACGCAAGATTTTTTGCAATGGTTGTTTTGATGTACAAGCAAATTCCGCCAAAGCGATATCTTCCTCTACCAATTCATAAATACCTAAGCCCTCCATTCGTTCGAAATCATTCACTAAAATGGCTTTCATCAAATGTTGTGGGTATAAATCCATTGGCAAAACACTTTCGTACTGACCGGTCACTACAAAGGCACGTTTTTCACCGTGAGTATTGGTATCTGCTTTGAATTCCAAATCAGGAAAAAATCCGTTTGGATAAGTACTCGAAATCGAAGGACGTGGTGACAATGGCAACAACCAACCGAATGGCTCGTAATAATCACCTTCTTCCAAAACGGTAACCTGGTCGTCGAATGCGTTCAAGAAACCGGCTGTCGTTTTCTGTGTACCTGACAATACATCTCCAGAAACTACACGTACGTTTTCTCCTTTGATATTATTTGTCAGTAACTCACCGATGTTAGCGCCAAGTTTAGTGTGAACGATTTTTGGCTCAGCTAATTCAGCTCCAGTCAAAACCACTACTCTATCAGCATTGAAACGTTTTTCTAAAAAGACATTTCCCAAAGTAATCACCGCTTGTACATCCAAAGTCCACGCTACATTATTGGCATCAACTGGCGCAATATGGTGAATTTGTACCCCAACATTACCAGCAGGGTGTTTACCATGAAACCAATGTTTTTCAACACCCGTCGCTTCTGTAAAAATAGTCGATGGCTCACTATCCGCGCCCGCATTCAATCCTAAATGAACATGACCATCTGTTAATTTTCCAAGAATATCCAGACCTGCTTGAAATGCTTTACCTTTACCTTCTACAACCATGTTCAAATCTGGAGCAAGTGGTGCAGTATCAAACGTGGAAATAAAAATATTGTTTGGTACAACAGTAGGATCAGCAATGACATTAAATGGTCGCTGACGAATAAACGGCCAAACACCACCCTCTAAAAGGTAGTTCACCAAGTCTTCGCGACTACTATTAATAATGTCAAAATCAGGGTAAGTATGAAATTGCTGCTCTTTATCTGCCAAAATTACGACTTCCGCAATCGAACGTTTTGCACCTCTGTTGATGGCGATAACTTCACCACTTACAGGTGCAACGTGTTTGATAGCCGGTGCTTTCTTGTCAAAATACAACGACTGACCAGCAACAACACTATCACCAATCGCCACTTCCATCTTTGGAATTGGAGACATACCTAAAAAATTAGGTGGTTGAACAGCAAAAGTATTTGCATTGACGGTTGGGTCAACTTTTTCCGGCGCACCTTGCAATAAGATGTCGTGACCAGCTTTCAATACCGTCACATTTTTATCAATGGCATAATCCGCCATCTTTGGACGGAAAATTTCATTCATCGCTGGAAAAATCGAATAATTCGAGTCATTCGCGTCTGCGCCATGATTTTTTGCCTCAATGCGCATCAAATTATCTGCCACTTGGATTATCAAAAAGAAGACAATCACGGCTACTGCCATCATCAAGGCTAATAGCAAAATATTGCTTTCCCCGTCGCCTCCATTTTGCGCGGACGCAAGATTAGCGATAGAAAGGAAAGATAGTAGTAATGTGGACTTGGTTATTCCGTTTTTCATTCTAAGGTTTTGTTATAAAACAAAATGAAATTTGTACATCAGTGCATCGTTTTTCAAAACTATTTTATCAATTTTGTAAAAAACTGATTGTCAAGGTTTTAAAATTGCATTTCTCTAAAGAAATGTTAATAAAATTAACGATTAGCTGAAAATCGGCGCAAAGATAAAAAAGGTTTTGAAATTTGATAGGTGGAGAAGGAAGAATTGGTGTGGGGCGATGCTATTTAGATTTAATTTAAATAGTAATCGTTTGATGTATGGGATTTGCTGGTAAAAAATTCATTTGGTAACAACTTTGACTTGATCCGACAAAAATTATTTTTGACAATATGAATTAACTTTTGCAAGTTCAATCGCGATGCTCTGTCCGCCCGCACCACGGATATTTTTTTTCAGAGGCAATCCTTGTGGTGCGGACGGACAAAAATTAGATAATGAACTGTATTTTGAATTCTCCTAACCCTCATTTAGTGATTTTTATTTTTTGTCGGGTCAAGTAAACAATTTTCCCTATTTCACATTTCACTTCCAATATCATTTTGGAATGAACAACACAATATAGTAGTAAAAAGTCATTTTGCATTTTGGAGCTGTATCACAAGGCAGTTTTTCTGGTTAAGGAACGAGAAATAAATTCTAAAGATGGGGTAAAAACCATATTTTTTCTAAAAAAAAGCTGCTCAAATCTCATTCACAAAATCTATTACAATTTAAGTCTTTGATGGGTCAAATTAATACTATTCAATATGAAATTAACACTACAACTTGCCGCCGTTTACAACATCCTCTGGGGTGCATGGGCAGTCCTTTTCCCCAACCATTTTTTTGAATTGGTAGGCATGACTCCACTCAATCATCCAATGGTTTGGCAAGGGATGGGCATGGTCATTGGTGTGTATGGCTTGGGCTATTGGTGGGCATCTTATAATCCGATTCGGCACTGGCCGATTGTTGCTGTAGGATTTTTAGGAAAACTCTTCGGACCAATTGGTTTTTTCTTCAATTATGCGCAGGGACTCGTGCCGTTTGAATTTATTTATACGCTATTGACCAATGATTTTATCTGGTGGATTCCGTTCTTTTTGATTTTGAAAAAGGTACATGAAAATGGATGGAAATTGACCTAAAAAATTGTCAATAATCGAAGCGGTGAATTCGACTCACCGCTTCGGTTAATCCGCTAAATATATTGGTTGATTTCTCAAAATATCCCGCCCAACTTCGCCTGGCAACACTCGAAAAACAGGAATTTTCAACTGATATTTTTTACAAAGCCGAACAATGTATTCGTCAATTTCTTCACCAGAATATCGGGTAGAAAAATGCGATAAAATCAGTTGTTCTACGTTAATTTCCGACACCATTTTTATCACTTCTTCTAATTGGCTGTGCTTATTTTTCTTACGAATTTCCAGCGTTTCATCTCGTAAAAAAGTCGCTTCGTGAATTAGTACTTTTGTACCATCCCAACGGTCGTAATTTTCCACAGGCGTATCACCAGAGTAGCCTAAAATATTCGTAACTACATGCTCAGTTGCATAATCCTGACCATGTTCTGCAATCAGATTCGCAATCTCATTTCCAGCCAGGTTCTTGAATTTTGCTTTCAACTTTCGCTTAGTTTTGTTGACTTTAAAACTCAGACTTTTCGTCACGCCCTCCGCTTGGTCAATATGTCCATTTTTAATCGGTTCCACAAAATGATTGCCCTTAAAATAATACGCCTGACCTTCCCGAATCGGCTTCCAAACTGTACCACTTACATGCGGGTCAAATTTTTTCACAAAATCAGCAATATGCGGAAATGACCCACTATCTGCGGGATAATGAATAATTGGAAATTCTGGTCGAGCATTCAATTGATTGAATTGAAGCAACCCCATCAAGTGATCACGGTCAGCATGAGAGACGAAAATATGCTTCACTTTGCGGCTTTTTTGCAACAAACCTGCAGAAAGACCGTCGCCCGCATCGAACAACAAGCCCAGTTCTTCGATAAAAAACCACGTTGCGAAAAGGGCAGTGGAATAGCCCGTGATGGTTAGATTTTTATTGGTCATAATTGTCGAGTTCTATTTTGAGAATACAAAAGTTTTAGAAACTTTTGTATTTTGTATAATCATCAAAAACTGAATTCTACCCTTTTTAGTTCCTTTCCAATTTTCAAAAAAAGTAGAAACCAACCACAAATAACGTTTTTTTCGGTTAAAATTCCTTTGATTTGTCATTTCTCCCTATTTTGCCCTTCTTTTTGAAAAACACAATTTATTATTTCAAATATGATGAATGCAAGAATTGCTGGAATTGGGCATTATGTTCCAGAAAAAGCCGTAACCAACGACGATTTAACCGAAGTGATGGAAACCTCCGATGAATGGATTCGTGAACGGACGGGTATCAAAGAACGACGCTATGGTGTGAAACACAAAGAAACGACAGCTACAATGGGTACAGAGGCTGCCCGACGAGCGATTGAAAACGCGGGCATTCAACCCGAGGATGTTGATTTTATCATATTTGCGACCTTAAGTCCTGACTATTATTTCCCTGGCTGTGGTGTTTTGTTGCAACGAGCATTGGGCATTACCAAAACTGAAATTGGCGCGTTGGACATTCGAAATCAATGCTCTGGATTCATTTATGGCTTGTCGATTGCCGACCAATTTGTGAAGACAGGTATGTATAAAAATGTCTTGGTTGTCGGTGCGGAGATGCACTCAATGGGTTTAGATTTTAGTACAAAAGGACGCGGCGTTACCGTTATTTTTGGAGATGGCGCAGGCGCAGTAATCGTACAACCAACAGAAGAAGAGGGCAAAGGAATCCTGACGACTAAGCTACATTCTGATGGAACATACGCGGAAAAATTGGCGATGATTAGCCCTGGTTCGCACGGTGGCTATCATGATGAGACAGACTACGGCTTTGATAAAGACCTTAAATATGGTGGCATTTTCATCACTCAAAAAATGTTGGATGACGAGATGCACACGCCACATATGGAAGGGCAGTTTGTTTTTAAGCTGGCAGTACGCAAGTTTCCAGAAGTGATTATGGAAGCCTTGACTGCAGTAGGTTTAGAACCTACGGATATTGATATGCTTGTGCCCCATCAGGCAAATTTGCGGATTAGTCAGTTTGTCCAAAAAACAATGAAATTACCGAACGAAAAGGTTTGGAATAATATTCAAAAATACGGAAACACTACCGCAGCGTCGATTCCGATTGCGTTGAGTGAAGCGGTACAAGCAGGTGCGGTAAAGGAAGGAGATTTGGTCTGTTTAGCAGCATTTGGTAGTGGATTTACCTGGGGGAGTGCGCTCATCCGCTGGTAGCCCCCGACTTCAGTCGGGCGGCAAGCAAAAAAGGGTGGAATAAACATTCCGCCCTTTTTTGCCACGCTACAGAAGTAGCGGGCTACGGTAATTATGCTCAAACCCATCCCAATCCTCACAAAGCCCCACCTTCACCGGATTATTCAAAATATACGCCACAATATTCCCAAACTCTCGCCGCGTCCTCACAAAATGGTCATAACTCTCCTTCTGCCAAAACGTCCCTTTCCTACCCAAATATTGATTGATTTCATAGGCTGATGCTCCTTTTATCATCCGCATTATCTCTGGCACTTGGTCGTAATTTTCTTCCGTCACCCAACCGTCTTTTTCTATACGTTCCACTTGCACACGCGTATCAATCAAGAAATGAATATGATTGGACATGATGGTATAAGCCAATAAATCGTAACGTTCCCCATCAAAACGATGCAGTTGTTTTTTGAGAATCGCCGCTACTTTCGGGTCTTTGAAATAGTGCGGCCCTGTATCGCTATTATCCAATACTTCATCAAATCGCTTAAAGTAGCGTTTGCCTGCATTGTACAATTCCGCTTTGTAGTTGAGTGGACTTTCTTGATAAATGGCGTTGACAGCCTCTTGGTGTTCTTGCTTGAGGCGATTCATGACGGCGGTGGGCAGACTGCCGTGTAAGCGAGTGGTGATAAAAAATATCGCGCCTACGGGATGGATGTGCGGTAGTTGTTTTCGGTAGTACGTCTTCATAGTAGTCCCCGACTTCAGTTGGGCGGCATGTTTGGCAAAAAAATATAGCGTAAGATAGAAAATATTTTTAATAACTTGGTGCTTACGTGGTAGTTTTTTATTGCCGCCCGACTGAAGTTGGGGGCTACTTTACTTGATTGTCCAAAATCAACTCCGCCAAATCCATCACCATCACAGATTCTTGTTTTTCCTTCGCTTTCACACCATCCGACATCATCGTCAAACAAAATGGGCAGTTGACCGCAATGATTTCCGCGCCTGTTCCGAGGGCTTCTTCAGTACGTTCCATATTGATGCGTTTGTCGCCGTTTTCATCTTCTTTCCACATCTGTGCGCCACCTGCACCACAGCACAATCCTGTTTTTCCAGCGCGTTGCATTTCTACCAATTCATTATCTAACGATTTCAAAACATCGCGCGGTGCTTCGTAAATTCCGTTTGCACGACCGAGGTAACAAGAGTCATGGTAAGTAATTTTTTTACCCGAAAATGCGCCACCTTCTTTCATCTTGATGCGCCCCTCGTTAATCATACTCTGGAGAAATTCGGTATGATGCATCACCTCATAATTACCGCCTAACTCCGGGTATTCATTCTTCAAAACATTGAAACAATGTGGACAAGTCGTCACAATCTTTTTGACGTTGTACATTTTCATCACTTCGATATTTTGCAACGCTGTCATTTGAAAAACAAACTCGTTACCCGCTCGTCGAGCAGGGTCACCCGTACAGCTTTCTTCTTTGCCCAAAATTGCGAAATCAATACCCGCTTCATTCAATATTTTGCAAAAAGCAACGGTTACTTTTTGTGCTCGCGGGTCAAAACTTCCTGCACAGCCTACCCAAAATAAAACTTCAGGTTCTGTTCCTGCGGCAGCGAAATCTGCCATTGATTTTACGATATTTTTTGCCATTAGTTAGTTGATTTAGTTGAATCGTTAGTTGGGATGATTGGTTAATAATTATACCGTAGTACAATGTATAAAAAGTCATTTTGTATTTTCGAAAAATGGCTTTAGCCATTTTTCGAGGGGTAG
>CAYUNA010000074.1:0-10538 GCA_964445895.1 uncultured Saprospiraceae bacterium
TTTTCGAGCTTCAAACACCTCACTCCCCCGCGCCTGCGGCGCGGGGTGGTGGGGTCTTAAGGGAGCAAAACGGTTTTTGCAAACCGTTTTACTCCCTTAAAATCCCTTTGTGAAAAATATAAAGAAACTTACTTTACAATGTATTAAGGGAGTAGAAGCAAAAACTGTTTTTATAAAAATCCAGTTTTCACGCTCTGCTTATTTTTTAACCACCATTTTTTGTGTCAATGCGCCCCACTCGGTATCTAATTTATAAAAATAAATACCTGCTGATGGGAAGTCATTGCCTTTTAAAATAATAGTTTGTAGTCCTGTGTTATAATATCCTTCAACTATTTTCAACGTTTTTCCAGAGACATCTGAAATTGTTAAAATCGCTTGTCCAGCTTGTGGTAAAGAGAAAGATATTTGCGTTTCATCGCGGAATGGATTCGGCTGATTGTTTAATAAAACCGGCGTCTCCGTTGCGATAGTTGTCGAAGTTGAATTGTCGAAAGTCAAATCAATGCCCGATGGTGTCAAAGCGTCGTCGAATGCTGCTGCTGGTGTTGGATTGTCAACGATTGCCAACAAATCACTCAAGTTGGCAGCATCTGCCAATACTTCAAAAGTCACCGTAAATAACACTTCATTGTCCTCGATTGTCGTCGCATCCAAATGATACCATTGTGCTGGTAATAAGCCTGCTGCCAGGTCATTTGTACCAAAGTGTTCTGCTGTCAATTCAGGCAAAACACCAGGCGTCACCGATTGAAAATTCAAAATTGCAGGGTCAAATTCCAAAGTGAATTGATACGCCATCTGATTGATAAAATCCTGTGCTTTGAATGGCACTTCGATGGTCGTTCCAGCTTGCAATTCTTTATTTTCCAATTGGAAAAGCAAATCGCCCGCCCGGTCGTCTACATTATTAAAAATAGTACCGCCGTTGCTACCAACTGACAACAATGGATTTGCGCTACCCGATACATCCCCCATTTTTACACCAATGAAATCAATATTCGTTTGGTTGGCTGCTACATTAGTGAAAGTCGCACTTTCTGGATATGCGTCATTTAATGGATCAGCTGAAAAAGTATACGCTGCATCAATAAATTTCCAGGATTCACTGTCTGGAAATGCTGCCAACATATTGATATTCATTGCATGAACGAGGAAACGGTCAAGAACATTGACATCATTGTCATTATTGACATCTGCCGCGATTAATTTGTATGGGTCAGTCAATGGTACTTGATTCAGATCGTGTGCTTTGATGAACAATACGTCAATCACATCCACGCCGTTACTTGGGTTGATGTCTTTTGTAGGTGTTATGGTTACCGTGTTGCCAGCATCAATTGGGAAGGAGTACAAACCTGTGCCATCCGTCACTTGTGAATTGGCTGCAGAACCAGTCATTGCAATATTTGCTAAGCCAATATTTGCATTCGCCGGGTCAGCAATTCGACCAGAAATAGCGAACGCCATTGGGTTAGCCGTCACCGTTACCGAACCGTCTACGCCTGTACTTGCCAGACCAACGATGCCGCCATTGAAGCAACGACCGATAATAAAGTCAGATGGGTTAGTGTCGATAGAAATTGTGGACACATCGCCATTATTTCCAATCAATTCTACATCAATAGTAAAAATAGAAACACCATCCAAATTTTCGCCACTGGCGTCTGGGTCTATCCAATCTAATGTGATGGTGTTACCAGAAATGTTAAAATCAGTTGCTGCTAAGCCGTCCAGGTTGAAGTTTGAAACACCTGTTACACTTGCTACTGCTGCATCATCTATTGTAAAGGTTGCTTGAATAGCACATATGTCCTCAAAGTTTTCTACTAAAACCGGCACATTTACAGTACTACCCATTGCGCCAGAAATATTACCAACAGTCACCCGTGGTCGGTCAATTATGGTCAATTGTGTATTACAAGCACTGGTATTTCCTGCATCATCTGTTACGGTCAGTACCAAATTCACTGTTCCAACATCCGCTGCAGTGAACATCGTTTGAGACAAACTCAACGTTACATTTCCACAATTATCAGAACTGCCTTCATCAATGTCTGCCGCTGTGATTGTGCCATTTCCATTATTGTCCAATACCAAAATATCATCAGTATCACACACTGCATTTGGCGTTTCAGTATCGCGGATGCTTAGCGTGAACGTAACCATATCGGTATTTCCACAAGGGTCAGTCGCGGTTACCATAATTGGATAATCGCCAACTGCATATTGCCCATTGATATTATCTGTTCCATTGCCATTACCATAAAGCGTTTGCGCATTATTGGTGACATTCAAATATTGAAAATCAGCACAATCGGTAATGTAATCGCCCAAATTTATATTTACATTGGCAAAACATTCGTCCGGGTCATTTCCAATAATTAAAGGCATTGGAAAAGTGAACGCAGGCGCATTATTGTCTTCTACCGTAATTATCTGATTGTCATCGTCAGTGTTTCCACAATTATCGACTGCTTCCCAATTTCGAGTCAACACGTAGTTATAATGACCACAAGTAGTCGGATCAATATTTTGGGTAGAAATTTCATTATAATTAATCGCTGGAGGCATCGCACAATTGTCCGTTGCTGTCAAAACCGCAGGGCTTGGAATCATACTGCAATCAACCGTCACATCCGCAGGTGCTGTTGATAAAACCGGGTCGATATTATCTTCAACAACAATAATTTGTATGCAAGTCGCAGAACCCGAAGAGTTCGTCGCTGTCCAAGTCCGTTCTATGGTACGACAATCTGGATTGCTACCGCCAGCAATTGTTTGGTCTTGGAAAGTTGGTTGAATTGTATTGGAACAAATCGTCGAGACGGTTGGCATTCCAAGATTTGTATTGATTGCTGGGTCAAGGTCATCTTCGCAGTTAATTGTTATATCCGTTGGACAAACAATGGTTGGTGGAGAGTTTTCCACGATATTGAAGGTTGTTGAACAAGTATTCGTTTGACCAGAATTATCGGTTACGGTCAAGGTAACTGCTTGCGTCGTACCTGCATGAGAACAATCGAAGGTACTTGGGTTGATGGTCAAACTTGCGATACCGCAGTTGTCCGAACTTCCATTATCCACCTGCGCAACTGTTACTGGTGCAAACCCACTTGAATTCAAAGATAACGTTGCACCGCCTGGCTGACAAGCTGGGTTTGGTGTTTCTGTATCAACGATAGTAAATGTTACCATTAAAGTTGTTGCTGCATTACATCGGTCAGCTGCTGAGAAAGTCGCAGTGTAGCTACCCGCGCTGTAAGTTCCGCTAGCGTCCAAACCTGTTCCAGAATTTACAATTGCTGAAGTAGCATCATTGGCAACGGAGAAAGAGGTGATTAAATTAGCATTGGCAACACAGGCATCAGCAACAAACGTAGTCAAATCAAGACTTGCCGTTCCTGCACAAGTTCCGCCGTTGTTTCCAAAAATCAATGCATTATTGGTATAAGAAAAAACAGGTGCTTGCGTATCGTTAACATCTTGCGTCTGTGTAAAGGTTCCTGCGGAATTTCCACAGCTATCAAATGCCATCCAATCCGTTACAATTACATAATCGTAGTGACCACAAGTGGTTGGGTCAGCGTTTTGTGTATTGCTGGTAACGGTTGAAACGTAGATTAATTCAGACGTTCCATTACAGTCATCTGTCGCTATTGGTGCATTTGTTCCTGGCGCACATTCAGTTGTAATGGTTGCTTGATTGGACGCACTCCAGACAGGGTTGACCGTATCTTCAACTGTAATTATTTGCATACACGAAGAAGAATTCGCTGGGCTTGCGTTGTCTTGTGCTGCAAATGTCCGCGTAATCGTTCGACAATCCATTGAACTAACCACCACACCATTTATCATATTGGTATTAAAAACAGTAGCATCTGAAAACGTGGGTGCAACCGTTCCGTTACAATTATCCGTTGCTGTTGCCATGCCTGTTACGGAAGTAGAAATGGATGTTCCACAGCTAATTGTCATATCTGCCGGACATGCCAACGCTGGTCCGGTATTGTCTTGAATTGTGATAGGTGTCGTACAAGTTGACGAATTGCCAAAACCATCCGTTACCGTTAAAGTCACGATGTTTGGATTGGTTTGAATATTTGTACAATCAAAAGTACTTTGAGAAATTGCGAATGTAACTCCACTACAATTGTCAGAACTACCTCCGTTGATATTTAATTCAGAAATTGTTGCTTGTCCGTTTCCATCCAAACCAATCGTCAAACCGCTTATACAAATTGCCGTTGGGGCTTTGTCGTCCACTACAATGATATCCGCAGAACAAGTTGCTGAGTTGCCACTTGGGTCTCTTACTTCAATGGTTCGATTAAATGTTCCTGTTGTCGTAAACGTTTCCGTCGTTTGCAAAGAAGGCGTAAAACGGAAGGTCAAAGGCGAACAATTATCGGTACTGCCATTATCTAAAGACGCTGCATTTACGGTAACTTCACAATCTTCATCAACCAAAGCCGTAAAGTTCGCACAAGTAGCCGTTGGATTTGACGTATCTTGAACCGTTATTGTACAGTTGTCTGTATCTGTCAAACCACCTGCATCTGTAACTGTTAATGTCACCGTGTTTGCCCCCGTATCATCACAATCAAATGTAGATGGCGAAACGGCTGAAGTAAACGTACAGTTATCAGAACTGCCCGCCGCAATTGTTGCGATATTAGCAGGTGTTAACGTATAATTTCCATTTCCGTCAAGAGTAACCGTAATGTCTGTACAATCCGCCACTGGGTCAGTTGTATCATTTATTGTGACCGTTGCGCTACAAGTTGCCTGGTTACTGTTGCTATCTTCTACTTGTAATAAAACCGTATTGTTACCAACTTCTGTACAATCAAAATTGACGCTCGCCGCATACGTTACGCCTGCATCTTTTGAAATCATAAAAGTCAATGGCGTCGCGCAAGCATCGTTGCTACCATCATCAATATCCGTAGCGTTGACAGTTGCCATATTTCCAGTTAAATTAATGGAAACAGTTTGACAAAAAGCAGCTGGTGGAGAATTGTCAACAACATCTACATTCGTCATACAAGTTGCCGTGTTGCCATTCGCATCCATGACAGTTAAAGTAACGGGAACTGTACTTCCAATGTCTCCACAATTTACGGAATTCGGCGCGACTGTCAAATCCAAATCCGTCATCGCCGTACAGTTATCGTTGCTGCCATCGTTAATCAAATTCGTAGAAATTGTAGCCGTTCCAGTTGGAGGCACGCTTACTTGAATTGTCGCAATACAAATCGCAGTTGGCGCAACATTGTCATTAATATTAACAGCTACCGTATGATTTGAAACATTCCCACAAGGGTCAGTTGCTGTGAAATTGAAATCATACATACCTACATCGTAAGTACCACTGGCATCCAAGCCATTTCCAGTATTGACAACGCTGCCACCCATTGTTACAACTTCGTAAGTAGTCGTCAAATTTGCAGAAGCACAGTTATCAGGAATTCCTGTTAAATCAACTGTTACGAAAGCAGAACAAGCACCGCCAGAAGATACATTTAAAGAAGTAATTTCACCTGAAAAATCAGGTGCTTCTGTATCCTCCACTGTGATAGTGTAAGCATCGGTTGACTCATTTCCACAATCATCCGTCACCGTATAAGTTCGAGTAATCGTATAATTATAATCAGAACACGCCGTCGGGTCGCCACTTTGTGTATCCGTTTCAACCATCGTAATCGTAGGCGTTGCATCACAATCGTCAGTTGCTGTCGGCGTTGCTGCTGCTGGAATCGCATCGTCACATTCAATGGTTTCACTTAAGAATGCAGCAGTTTGATTGCCTGCCAAACCTGCATCAAAGTCCAAAACTGGTGCACTTGGGTCGGTCAAAGTTATGGTTTGCGTACATTCCACGAAATTTTCCTGATTATCATACACTCGCCAAGTCCGTGTGATAACATCGCATTCGCCAGCGTTGGCAGAAGGCGAAGTGGCATCCATATAATAATAGAACATATTTTCTGGACCAACAAATCCAGCAGGAAGTGCATTCGGTCCGGCAGCAGGGGCAGTTGCCAAAGTACAGTTATCCGTCGCCGTCGCTATTCCGGTATTGGCAGGAGTAGTTGGGTCAGGACAATTAACTGTTGCCATAGCAGGACACGTAATCATCGGTGCAACATTATCAACCACCATTATATTTGACATACATGAATTGCTGTTTCCAGCTGCATCTGTTACCGTTAAAGTAACCGCAGTCGTCGTCCCAACATCAGTACAATTGAAATTATTAGGGCTAACTATCAAACTCGCAATCCCACAGTTATCAGTACTATTATTATTAATGTCCCCTGAAAAAACAGTTCCCAAGCCGTTGCCATCTAATGAAAGTTGGTAACCTGGTAAGCAATTCGCTTGTGGATTGGTTAAATCTGGGTCAGTACATTGTCCAAAACTAATATTCTGAACGCCGAAAACCAATAAAATTAAAAGTGGAATTTTTCCAAAAAAGAGATGTTTCATCCAGTCAAACAAGGTCGGTTGTTGTAGATGCAAGCGGCTTGTTTTGTATTTGGCGAATTGCTTATTGGGCAAGCAATTACAGCCTCTGCAATGTGCAGAAGGGGTACACTTAACTAACATAGTGATTATTTTTTATGTTTGTAAATTAAAAATGTTATTTCAGTTCGCACTCTTTTCAAAATTGAGTACAGCAAATCGCATAGCAATTTTACTGTTGATTAATTTTAAAAAAATGGTAAAACAAGCTGACCAATAATGACCAACTTAAATATTTTTTTTTGCAACAATAGTTCAGCGTACCATCTGGGATTTAATTTTTTAAACACTACTAAAAAAATTAGTTGTATAAAAAACATAAATCCTAAAACAGCATAAGCTGGTTTTGGAAAGTATAAAATCGGTAAGAAAAAAAGGGACTAACGGATTTAGTGAAAAACTGAAGTTTAGAATGTTCGAAATGTGAGAATGCAGTTCTAATATTATAGTGTAAATGAATTATAATTTGTCCACTAATTTATATGTTCTTACCAGGATTATCAGAATTTATTATTTATCATTACCTATTTGTAGGTACAAATAAACTTTAGCGCAAAGGTAGGTGCATCTTTTTTATTAAAAAATACCAAGAAGTTGGTATTAATTAATAGAAATTAAACATATTTAAAATAAAAAATTACATACAAATCATGCAGTCAACTGTTAACCCATCATATTAAATTCAATTAAAATACAACAAAGTTTAATAAAAAACATCTATTTATGTTCCTTTTGACAAAAATCGATGCAGAAAAAATCGTTTATGAAAAGTCAATCTCCGTATTATCACCGATATTGAGTCGCTGCCCTGCCCCTGTAATTGAGGTATCGTTTCCTATCACAGAACATTTTAAAACCACTTCTTTCAATGCCACATAATCACCAATAATAGAGTCTTTTAAAATAGAAGCCTTGATATTTGCATTGTCACCAATAGACACATGAGGCCCGACAATTGAATCGACAATTTTACAATTTTTGCCAATACTAACAGGATGAATGATGATAGAATTGTCGTAATTTGGAAGGTTATCAGATGCATAGCCATCCTTATCTAAAAGAATTTTATTGGTTGCTAACAAGATATCATGCCGACCACAATCAAACCAATTTTTGACGGGTAAAGTCATAAAATCAATACCTTTTTCCAACATTCGCATAAAGCCATCTGTTAGCGGAAACTCTCCATCTGTATGCAAATCCTGCTCAATATTATACGCCAATCCTTCTAGTAATGCTTTGACTTCCTTAATTTTATAAAACCCAACCATCCCTAAGTTTGACTTTGGAATGCGTGGTTTTTCCACTACCCCAATGACGTTTTCTTCATCATCCATCACCACTACACCAAACTTTCGCGGATCCTCCACCTCATGTACTGCTAAACAAGAATACGGGGCACTCACCATTGCCTGAAAGTCCATATCAACAATCGTATCCCCAAAAAATATTAGCAACTCTTCACTGTCCTTTATCGACTCGCGGGCTGTCCATATAGCATGTCCTGACCCATTTCTTTCTTCTTGCACCACAAATTCTTTGCGAATATCCGGATAAGTCACTTCTACATAATGCTTAATCTTCTCTCCCAAATAACCAATTACAAACACAAACTCCTCCACCCCAACTGCTTGCAATTGGTCAATGATAAAGGAGATAATTGGTTTGCCCGCTACTGGAATCAACGGCTTCGGCTGCGTATAAGTAAGCGGTCGAAGATTAGTGCCCACGCCAGCTACGGGAATGATGGCTTTCATAATTTTGATTAGATATTTTGAAAAATGGTTCTTTGGCAAATGTAACTTTGTTTAATGAAAATTAAAAACGTATCAAAGACATTCTTAGTTCTTCATTCTACATTTTTAATCAAAACCCCCACCCCACTAAACGCCACATTCCCCGTCACCTCGTCCAAAAATTGTTCATCCGTCAAGTCGTTGATGTTCACCCCAGCGTTCTCCGCTGCGACATCCATTTGAATCCCCTTTTTTCCATGTCCAAAACCATGTGGAATACTCACCACACCCGGCATCATTTCATCGCTAATTTCTACTTCGATTTGCACTTGACCAACCGATGATTCAACCGTCACCTTTTGTCCATTTTCAATCGCCAAATCGGTAGCATCTTTTGGATTTAATAATAGCGTACATCTATTTCGACCACGCATCAATCGGGCAGCGTTGTGCATCCAGGAATTATTGCCCCGTAGCTGTCGGCGACCAATTAAATCATAAGGATATTTACTTTTAACTGCTGCTTGTTTATCAAAAAATCTATTTTCTAAACGGTCTAAATCATTTATAAAAATCTCGGGTGCGAGTTGAATCTGCTTATTTTTTGTATTCAAACGATGTTGTAAAATTGGCTTTAACTCACCTAAATCAATGCCGTTTGGATTTGCTTTTAATGCTTTTAAATCAATATTTTGCTTTTTGTACGGACCATTTTTCAAAGCAAAATTTAACATCATTTCAGGCGTTGAATCATCGTCGGGCTTACCTGTAAATTTGGTTGCCAATGCTTTAAAAATCTGCCAATCGTAGCGTTGATTTTCTTTAATTTCAAAAAGTGGCGACGAATACTTAGCCGTATTCCTAACCGCTAACACATTGAAAATCAAATCATAATGAGCAGTTTCCAACCCTGTTGCTGGCGGTAAAATGATATTGGCATGTCGCGTCGTTTCATTTAAATAAATATCAACTGCAACCATATATTCCAGCCCCGAAAACGCTTTTTCTAACTGCTGCCCATTTGGTACAGATAGCAATGGATTGCCTGCAATGGTCACCATCGCTTTGATTTGCCCCTCACCTTCCGTGAGTATTTCTTCTGCCATCGTCGCTACCGGAAATTCTCCACTATACTCTGGCAAATTCCGCACCCGAGACCGTCGCCGACCAAACGAACCACCCTTGCCCTGCATCGTCGTCATCCCCACATGATCGAAGGCGGGTAACGTAAACATCGCGCCACCTTCGCGGTCAAAATTGCCCGTTAAAATATTCAAAACATTGGTTAGCCATTGACAAATTCCACCAAAAACCTGCGTTGATGCACCCATCCGTGCGTAGCAAACTGCAGCGTTGGCAGTTGCCATTTCTATCGCTAATTTTTTGATTTTTTTAGCAGAAATTCCTAACGGCTTTTCAACCTTTTCTGGCGAAAAATTTTGGAGCGCATTTTCAATAATTTCAACACCATCAATCACCTCTTTTAAATGCCTTAAATCGACTAAATTTTCCGCAAAAATAGTATGAATCATACTCGCCAATAATAATGCATCCCTTCCAGGTTTAATAAAAATGTGTTCATCTGCTTTCTCTGCTGTTTCCGTCCGTCTGGGGTCAATGACGATAAATTTTCCGCCGCGTTTTTGAATCGCTTTCAATCGCTTAGCAAAATCAGGGCAAGTCATCATACTTCCATTCGATACCAACGGATTTGCCCCAATAATCAACATGAAATCAGTACGGTCAATATCTGGAATCGGCGTCAACAAAACGTGTCCCAACATCAACAAACTCGCCACTTGATGCGGCAATTGGTCAGCAGAAGTCGCACTAAATCGATTCTTGGTATTCAGCGCACGCACAAACGTCGGCCCAAACATCATACTCCCCATATTGTGGACATTCGGATTGCCCTGATAAACGCCTACTGCATTATTGCCATACGCCTCTTGAATATTTTTCAAATTCAAAAAGACTTCTTCATACGCTTGTTCCCAACTGATGGATTGCCAGTTATTTCCAACTCGCTTCATCGGCGTTTTTAACCGATTGGGGTCGTAATAAATGTCTTGTAATGCAACTGCTTTTGGACAGATGTGCCCTCGACTTAATGGGTCGTTTTTATCCCCTTTGATAGACAAGATTTCGCCGTCTTGGTGCTGAATTTCGAGTCCGCACATGGCTTCGCAGAGGTTACAGGTGCGGTAATGCGTGGAAGTTTTTGACATGGATTTTTTTGTCAAAAATAGGAAAAAATGATGAATGAAGAATGAA
>CAYUNA010000074.1:10638-11975 GCA_964445895.1 uncultured Saprospiraceae bacterium
TTTTGACATGGATTTTTTTGTCAAAAATAGGAAAAAATGATGAATGAAGAATGAAAAATAATTAACGGATGTTACGCACTTAGGAACACCAAATAATTTTTCAAATTGTTGCGGTCAAAGAAAAACGATACTCAGCAGACACATTTTAAAAAATCGTTTCACGTTACTTTTGCCTGATTTCCCCATTATAAAAGCAGTAAAAAAATCCATCTATGAAAAAATTACTGTTTTTAACCTTTTCGACATTTCTTTTCAATTTTTTATTTGGACAATCAAATATAGCCCCCGAAATCGTCCAAAAAAACGATCTTATTCTTTCCAAAGAAGTTTATTTTGACTTTGGAAAATCTGAGATTCGAATGGATGCCGACTCTACCTTACAAGAAATTATCACCTTTTGCGGCAAGCGAAAAAACATCTCGATGCGTCTCACAGCCCACACGGATGCAATTGGATCAAATGAAAACAATTTGAGATTGTCGGAAAATAGAATGGTAGAGGTGACCCGTTTTTTGGAAAAAAATGGGTTGAAAATGGACTCTGTTTCTACAGAAGTCTTTGGGGAAAGTAATCCGATTGCAGACAATGATTCCGAAGAAGGACGGCAACAAAATCGGCGAGCGACGGTAGAGATTTTTCAATTTAGAAAGTTATTTAAAATCGAAGGAGAGGTGCGCGATAAAGAGACGGGCGAGGGCATTGAGGCAGATGTGATTGTACGAACAAAAGAAAAACGGGATAGCATTCGCACGGATACATCGGGGCATTTTGAATCCCTAGTACCATTGGGCGCGGTCGTGGGTATTGAGACCTATGCAAAGGGTTATTTTTTGGAATCGACGATGTTGAAAGCATTGCCGAATAAAATGCCAGAATTAAAATTTGAACTACCTGCCGTAAAAATCGGCGAATCTATTGACATTAAAAACTTGTATTTTGTAGGTAACCAAGCCGTTTTATTACCAAAATCTGAACCCGAATTGCCGAAGATTTTAAAATTTATGCAAATCAACGCTGATGCTAAAATCGAAATCGCTGGACACGTCAATTTACCCAATCGTCCAGATTGTGGGACTTCCTCTTCCCATTATATCTTGTCAGTCAATCGCGCTTTATTGGTTTATGACTATTTATTGAAAAATAGAATCTCGGAAGATAGAGTCACTTATAAGGGCTACGGTAACTGGGAAATGCGTTACCCACAAGCTCGTTCAGAAACACATCAAGCAGCCAATCGACGAGTCGAAATCAAAGTTTTGGATATCAATAATGGCGACTCTGAATGATGCTTTTAGAATCATTTAAATAAATTGGTTGAAATTAAGTACGTGGACATA
>CAYUNA010000075.1:0-11768 GCA_964445895.1 uncultured Saprospiraceae bacterium
CTAAGGTCATTAAATTATTAAACGAGGTAGAGTAGCTATGTTCTTTTTCCCCATCCGCTTTGCCTGAATAAAAAACACCCTCTGTTAACTGGTTTGTTGAGTAATCGACAAGTTCCCACTAGTTCTCATAAAGAAATTTCGAAAAAATTATGGCTCAAATCCATGACTAAAATGGTCATTTGGAAATGGGCGACAGCTTATTTGATGGTTAAAAATTAAGCGTTAATGTTTGAGGCATTAATCACTAAACCCTAACCATTAATCATTAATAAATACTATTTACCATGATACAGAAGATTTACAAAATGACCTTTTTGGTCTTTTTGCTGGTGTTTTCCATAAATCAGGCGGAAGCACAGGTAGAGTTTAAAATAGAAGTCATGCCGGATAATGTTACTTATCAAGTATCAATGCGGCCTACAGTTACTTGGAATCCACCGATGAATATCACGAGTTCGGGGCAAGTGACAATCAAAGCACCTACAGGCGGCTTTGTTATTTCGAATACATCAAGTGTTGTTCCTTCGACAAGTTGGTCACACAATTCGACTTACAACAACCCAATTGAAGACCCTTTCCACGATTATTTTTCTTTCGGATTAACTAGTCTCGGAACGTCAGCTTTTAGCTATGACGCTGGTGTAGAAACGCCAATTTTTACCTTTCAAAATAGTGGCACTTGTACTGGCCCAGTAGAATTGATGGCAGCGGGTGATCCGTTTTATCCACCCAATTCTCAAAACGGAAATGCTGGTTGTCAAATCACTACTTTTGGTGGAGGACAAATGAATGCATGGATTGGTAATTATGACTTGATGAGTGCCAATTGTGGGGGAGTTGCTCCGCCACCAACTTGCCAATTTAATAGTGTAACTCCCTCAGCAGTAAGTGATTGTGATGCTGATGATGGTTCAATTTCCGTTTCAGCATCTTCTAACACTTCGCTCGAATATTCAATTGACAATGGTGATACTTTTCAAGTTAGTCCTCTATTTGAAAATTTAGCTGGAGGCGATTATACAGTCGTTATTCGGACTTCAGGAGGTGTTTGTACCTCATTATTCGCAGGTAATCCAGTAACGGTTTCCGAACCAACTGCTGTGACTATAAACTCTTCAAGTCAAAACCCATCTAACTGTGGTACTAACGATGGAAGTATTACGTTGACTGGCGCAGGTGGTACGGGGAATTTAGAATATTCCATTAATGGTACGGATTATTTTGCTTCAGGAAATTTCACCAATTTAACACCTGGCAATTATCCAGTTAGCGTTAGAAATACGGATGAAACATGTGTAGTATCTGGTGGTACTGTTATGTTATCTTCGCCTTCATCTCCATTTTTTAGCGGTATCAATAATACAAATCCTACACTTTGCGGAGTCAATAATGGAACGATTTCAATTTCAGCAATGGGTGGTTCTGGAAGCTATGAATACTCTATTAATGATACTGATTATTTCCCTTCTGGTAGCTTTACAGGCTTGACCGCAGGGACTTATCCAATCTCTATTCGAAATTCAGATGGAACTTGTACTATCAGCGGCGCAGCACAAACGTTGACTGCACCTAGTGCACTGAGTGTCTCTGTTTCGACAACCAACCCTTCTATTTGTAATACCGCAGATGGACAGATTCAAGTATCTGCAACTGGTGGTACAGGCAATTATTTATACAGCATCAACAACGGTGCTTCTTATTCGCAAAATGGAATGTTTACAGGTTTAGCGGCAGGAAATTATACCGTTTTAGTGAAAAACAGTGATGATTCTTGTGAGACTACAAGTCTTGATAATCCAGTAACTTTAGTTGATCCTGCTTGTCCTGGTAGCTGTTTGGTAGATTATATTTTGGAAGCCTTACCAGACGGTCGTTATCAAGTTTCTATTTTACCACATGTAACTTGGAACATGCCTGAAAATTTAACCAGTACAGCACAAGTCACTATGCTTGCACCCGCGGGTGGATTCGTAGTTAACAATGTTACGAATTTGATTCCAGGTGTTGTTTTTGAGCATAATGCAACCTACGCAGCTCCAAATGAAAATACGTCACAAGACTATTTTGTTTTTGGTTTAACTTCACAGGCAACCCAAGGTATTTCTTATCAAGCGGGCGTTAAAGTCCCTTTGTTTACTTTTGATAATGGGGGCATTTGTACAGATGATGAAGTGTTTTTATTGGATAATAATTCTGACCCATTCTTACCCCCTAATTCTCAAAATGGGAATGTCGGACAACAATTATCAACACTTGGTGGGGGTATAGATATAGAAATTTGTACTTCAGCATTGGGTGTTCCTTGTCAAACTCCAGTTATTGATTTATCTTGTACTGTCGCGTATCAATTAGAATTATTACCAGATGGTTTGTATCAAGTTTCTTTGATTCCAGATACAACTTGGACTTTCCCAAATAACATTACAAGTACGGCTCAAGTAACTGTAGTTGCACCGACGGAAGGTTTGGTCGTAACCAATATGACAAACTTGATTCCAGGTGTAGAGTTTGCACAAAATGCGACTTATGTTGCACCAACAGAAAATGACGATGAAGATTACTTCTTATTTGGGTTGACTTCTCAAGGAACAACTAGTATTCCTTACCAACAAGGTCAAAAAGTTCCATTATTTACTTTTGAAAATGGTGGCGTTTGTACTGGGGAAACTTTGTATTTGATGCCAATTGAAGATGACCCGTTTGCTGCACCAAATTCAGAAAATGCAAATGTAGGTCAACAATTAACTACGGCAGGCTCTGGTATTGATGCTAATTTGTGTATTGTTGGTGAACCAATTGCTTGTGTGCCTTGTGGGCCAGATGCTACTGATACAGATGGTGATGGCATTTGTGATAATGAAGAAAACAACATGGGAACAGACCCATTTAATCCTTGCGACCCTGATTTATTTGCGAATAATTGCGATTTTGAATGTCCAGAATTGTTCAATAATCAAGATACAATTTTGATGATTGGAAATGGACAGAATGTTGAAGTTTGTTTAGATATAAATCCAAGCGAATGGAGTATTTATGACATTGTTGTGGATGAGGTTCCATACACCCAACCAGTAATGCCTTGTGACAATGATACCCTTATTTTTTATACTTATGCTTTTACCACAGGACAAGGAAATGATGGACCTTATGAGTTGCAATATTGGTCTGTGAACGGAGTGCCGCATTCTGCAATTGTTCAAGATATGGATGAATTGGCAATGATGATGAATCAATTTGACTCAGGAGGGAATTGGATAAACAATCCACAATTTTCTGCAATCAGTGGTGGTCAAATGAACGTCATGTATGGTAGTATGCAAATCAAACATATTGAAACACAGATTACCACGTTCATTCAAATCAACTATACTTTTGTCGCTCATGGCGGTACTCTTGAAGTACCAGGAACGACTGGTTTACATGAAGTCATTGCAACAAATGATAATGGTTGTGCAGATACATTGTACATTGATATTTACAACCCGACACCAGAGACGATGATTGAAGTATTCACACCAGACAGCACGACTACTACTTTCTGTGTAGACAATTCTCAAATTCCTGCAGGGGCATTTACGACTAGTATTTGCGGTATGCCTTCCAATGGTATTTTGACCAATAATGGCAACGGTTGTTTTGAATATTTACCCAATAGTATGTATGTTGGAACGGATGAAATGTGTGTCGTTATTTGTAGTGACACCAATCCAGTCATTTGTGATACGACTTATGTAACGATTGATGTTGATCAGACGATTTGTGATGAAATTTTTGGTAGCGATACGCTTTATGTAGCTGCTGTAAATGGTGAAAGTAATATTTGTTTGAACTTGGCTTCTCCAGAAATTGACACTTACGATATTTTATTAGATCAAACGCAATACAATCAGCCGTTAGGTCAATGTAATAAAGATACTCTAGTTTTCTACACTTATGCTTTTGTACAGGGACAAGGAAATGCAGGGCCTTATGAAATTGAATCATGGACAGTCAATGGTAATTCTTTTAGCACGACTGTACAAGATATGGATGAGTTAGCCGCTTGGATGAATCAGGTTGGTGTTACGAATAACTGGCAAAATAATGATGCTTATGCTGCAATTAGCGGCGGTTCACCATCGAATAACTACGGGACGATGAATATTCGTCATGTCCAGTCTGGCGTTCCTACGCAAATTCAGCCAAATTATACGATTTTGGTGAATGGTTCTGAAATGAATATCAGTGGCTTAGGTGAGCATGAAGTGATTATTAACGACCCGAATACAGGCTGTGCTGATACGGCAATTGTTATTTTGGTTGAACCAATGGTCGATACGATAACAGTAACGATTCCGACGACTGAACCAAATATTGAAATCTGCTTAGATACAGATGAATTGCCGGGCAATCCAGCAACTTTGGTACTTTGCAATAACCCAGATAATGGTTCTATCTCAATTACAGGCGAAACTTGTCTGACACATACACCTGATCCTAACTTTATCGGAGAAGATGAATTTTGTGTGATTATTTGTGATGATAGTCCAGCTGGTGGACCATTCTGTGATACGACAATTGTAACGGTAATTGTACCACCGACTACGGATGAAATTGGGCCGATTACAATTGACCCTGTTGATACATCTGTTGTTTGTGTGACTAATGAATTGCAATATCCAGGTACGATTACCAGTAGTAGTATCTGTGGTGAAAATCTCTTGGAAGTGAACGTGACACCATTGATTGATGGTTGTTTTATGTTCGAACCCGTGATTGACTTTGTTGGCTATTCAGAAGTATGTGTTTTGAATTGCTATGAATCTCAAATTACAGGAACGGAAGTTTGTGATACTACATTTGTTACTGTTTTTGTGCCACCAGTTACAGACACAATGGAAGTAACTTTGGTCGAATGGATGCCATCTGAGGTGTGCGTTTCTCAACATATTAATTTGGCAGGCAATATTCAGACAATCAGTATTTGTGGTGAAAATCCAACAGAAGTTGATGTAGAAGTCGCTTCTTTAGAATGTGTTACGTTAAGTCCACAAGTTGGTTTTCAAGGCACTTCTGAGGTTTGCGTAGTACACTGCGATAACAGCATTCCAGCGGTTTGTGATACAACTTACATTATTGTAAATGTAGATGTTCCGTGTCCTGAAATATTTGATGTTGATACAATTTATACTGCGACGAATGCCCTTTGTGTGCCATTGTCGAATACAGAATTAGATGTTTATGATGTAATTATCAATGGCGCACCGTATGCTTTCCCTGTTGAAAGTTGTGAGGAAGATACCTTGGTTTTTTATTCATACGCGTTTACACAAGGGGCGGGTAGTGCTGGCCCCTACGAGATTGTTTCTTGGAGTGTCAATGGCAATATTTACAGCGGAGTCGTTCAAGATATGGATGCCTTAGCAATGCAAATGAATACTTGGAATCCAGGAGCTACTTGGATAAATAATGATGGTTCATTGTCAGTGAGTACTGAGGTAATGGGAGATAACTATGGTAATTTAATCTTGAAAAGAGTAGCGACTGGTGTTCAAACGGTTATGTTGCCGAACTTTACGCAAGTAGCGCAAGGTTCTGAATTGCAACTCGGTGAACCTGGGACTTATGATGTAAATTTAGCAAATACAGAAACAGGTTGTGAGGATAATGTTATTGT
Source organism: uncultured Saprospiraceae bacterium (assembly GCA_964445895.1). GTDB lineage: Bacteria > Bacteroidota > Bacteroidia > Chitinophagales > Saprospiraceae > CAYUNA01. The sequence goes on from CAYUNA010000075.1 coordinate 5,657, forward strand.
AATTGTGATAGATGTTTCGCCAGATACTACAATTACTTCAACGGAGGCAAATACTCCAGTTGGACCATTTTGTTTTGATAATGATGTTTTACCAGGCAATGTAACCCAAACGTTCTGCAACTCTGTTTCCAATGGTACTTTAGAATTCAATGATGTTGGCTGTTTGACTTATACCCCAGCAGTTGATTTTGTGGGGGTTGAGGAAATTTGTATCGTTGCTTGCAGTGATGTAATGACTCAGGAAGGTACAGAATTATGTGATACAACTACGATTCAAATTGTGGTGTTGCCACAAACCAATTCTATTCCAGTTATACTTGAAACGACTAATCCAACGGTCGTTTGCTTGGACAATGAATTGGAATTTCCTGCAAATATTATCAGTTCGTCTGTTTGTGGTCAAAACTTGAGCGAAATGAGCGTTTCGACTAATGTAACAAACTGCATTTCAATTGAACCTGTTGATGATTTTGTAGGTGTTTCAGATGTTTGTGTGATGCACTGTTACGAAGTTTTAGACATTTCATTCTGCGATACGACTTTGGTTTCTGTGATGGTTTTACCTCCAACAGATACGATTGATGTAACCATTACGGGATACCATCCAGATACTTTGTGTTTTAGTGATTACGATGTTTTACAATTGCCAGGCAACTTAATGACGGTCAACGTTTGTGGGGAAAACGCAGCTCAATTGAATGCAACCGTTATTAGCGGTAACTGTATTGAATTGGACCCAGTGCAAGATATTCAAGGTTTGACAGAAGTCTGCATGGTACATTGTGACGATAGCAATCCGCAGTTTTGTGATACGACAATTATTATGATAAATGTCGAATTCCCTTGTCCAGAATACTTTGAGCAAGATACCATTGTGGTTACAAATGAAAAAATATGCGCACCGATTCCAATGGCTGACTTTTCTTTCTACGACATCATTATTGACGGTGAAGGTTATACATTCCCACCAGAGCCATGTAACGAAGATTCTTTGGTTTATTACACTTATTCTTTCACCGTTGGTGCGGGAATGTCAGGACCATACTTCGTCAATTGGGAAATTAATGGACAAGACTTTAGCGGTTCAGTTCAAAATATGGACGAGCTGGCTTTATTGATGAGCCAATGGGATGCAGGTGAAACTTGGGTAAATGACCCATTAACAGCCTCGGTACGTCGCGAAAGTACAGGAGCTACTTTTGGAACGATGATTTTGACTCATGCACAGACGAGTGTACCAGCATTTTTGAATGCAAACTACACGAGTGTTGCTTTGGGGACTTGTTTATACCTTGGTGAAACAGGCTGGCATGAAGTCATTGTTACAAATAATGATACGGGTTGTTCGGACACCGTTCAAGTATTATACTACAACGTTGATACAGAGACGATTACCGTTCAAACAGACAACGATACACCGACAGACCCAGAGATTTGTTTGGATATAGATGGACTTCCTGGCAATGTAGTTTCTGTTGATTTATGTAACGGGCCAAGTTCAGGTACAGTTAGTTTAAACGGTACTTGCTTAACCTATTACCCAACTGATTTCTTTTCTGGACTTGACGAGTTTTGTGTAGTCGTTTGTGACGATACGCCTGCGCCATATGGTGCATTGTGTGATACGACTTACATTCAAGTTCAAGTAGGTGCACCAGATTGTGACCCGTTATTTGATGATACTTCAGTGACGATTGATGAAACGCCAGGAACAGGAACAGGCACTTTCTGTACACCAATTAGCGGTGCTGATTTTGACATTTATGAAATCACCATGAATGGCGCACCGTATACGGGCACAACGACTCCTTGTAATATTGACAGTTTGGTCTTCTATACTTATTCCTTCTCTGTTGGAGCAGGTCAAGACGGTCCTTACGAAATGTCTTCATGGAATGTGAATGGTCAGATTTTTAATGGCTTTGTGAGCAACATGGATGCATTGACTAGTTTGATGAATCAAGTTGACCCTGATGGAAACTGGGTGAATACTCCTGGAACTTCAAGCATCAGCGGTGGTAGCCAAAATTCAAACTATGGTAATATGATTCTGACTCATGTCAATACGAATATTCCAGCGACGTTGATGCCAAATTACACTTTCGTCGCCAACGGAACTGCTTTGAACTTACCAGTTGGTACAAACAACTTGGTTTTCACTGACACAACGAATGGTTGCGAAGATGAAATTACAGTTATAGTTAATCCACTTGCGGATGGAGTACTTGTTACTTCAAGAATCTTTTTGCAAGGTGCATATAGTGAAAATACGGGTATGATGGATGACGATTTACGGGTACAAGGTTACTTGCCGATGTCTGAGCCATACACGGAATACAATCCAGTTTCTGGAGTTTATCGCTTTATCCACGTTGATGGAGGAGGGGAGTCAACTTCTTCAGCCGTTATGTCAATTACTGGCGGAAATGCGGTGGTTGATTGGGTCTTCCTGGAATTGCGGTCAGCAGTGGATAACGAGGAAATCATTGCAACACGTTCTGCTTTATTGCAGCGAGATGGTGATATTGTTGATATGGATGGTGTCTCACCAGTCTTATTCGATGCACCAGCGGGCAATTACTACTTAGCTGTCCGTCACCGAAATCACTTGAGTATCATGAGTGCCAACCACATGCCGTTGTCGCAAATTGTTACAATGGTTGATTTTACAGATGAAAATACTGCTACGTGGGGACAGCACGCGATGAAAATCATGGGCAATGGTCAGCCAGTAATGTGGGGTGGCGATGTGAATGGAAGTGGATTATTGACTTTCCAAGGCGCAAATAATGACCCAGATGCGATTTTCTTCTCGGTCTTATTAGCACCAGGTAATCCGAATTTTGAACAGAACTATATATATGATGGCTACCACGGAAGTGATGCCAATATGGATGGACAAGCAGTTTTCCAAGGAACGGGTAATGACATTGATTTCATGATTTTCTTCAATGTAATTGGTCACCCTGCTTCTGGATTTGTGATAAATTATGTGGTTATGGAACAATTACCATAAGTTGATTGATTGGTTATTCGTAACTCGTAGATTCGGGTTGCGAATAACCGATTTTAAAAAATAGCTACTCAATCGAGAGTCGAGGAAAGGCATGATTATTGTACTTTTCTCACTCTCTTTTCAAGTATAGACTGTCCTCGCAAGCAGTAATAAAAATGTCGCTTTTTTACAAAAGTACACTACAACATTTTCCTCCCATTTTAAATTCCTCCTCGGATTCATCGTGAGCCGTCAACCGTCCACCATGACCCGTTTTCTGACTAAACACAATTTTAAAAAATAATGACAACCCGACTAAAATACCTATTGGTCAGCCTATTGCTGGTCGGATGGGGGGTAAGTTTCGGACAGGTAAAATTTGGCATAGAATTAATGCCTGACCAAACGACTTATCTCGTTTCTATGCAAGCGGATACTACGATTGCACCACCGTTCAATATCACGAGTTCGGTGCAAATTACCATGCGTACGCCACATGGTGAAGCACCCAATAATTTCATGGTCGGTAATATCACAAATCTCCAACCGCTTACGGCTTGGGATGATAATGTGCACATCATTTCTCCATTGGAAGCACCTACTTGGGATTATATTTCATTCGCACTAATAAGTTTAGGAACAACAGGATTCACTTACGAGGAAGGCGTTTCAATTCCGCTTTTTTCGTTTACCAATGAAGCTGCTGGATGTGTCGGCGAAATTGAGTTAATTGATAATGAGAATGACCCATTTCTACCGCCCAATTCTGCCAATGCCAATATTGGACATTCCATTGTTGTTTTTGGTGCAGGTTTACAAAATGCATATCGTGGAAATATTGACGACAATGAATCAGCCTTATGTGTACCTGAAGTTCCTTGTGTTGAGCCACCTGTTTTTCAAAATATTGAAATTTGCCAGGGAGCAGTTTTTGATGGCTATTATTTTCAAAATGACACTACCATCGTGCGTCATTATTTCTCTCAAAATGATTGCGACAGCACAGTCACTACACAACTAACTGTTTTTGAAAATTATGAAATTGAACTTGACACCACTGTTTGTTTGGGCGAATCCTACAACGGTCAATTTTATTTCTCCAATACTTCTTTTACTGAAAATTTGACAACAGCGGAAGGTTGTGACAGTATCGTATTAACTAATTTAGAAATACTACAACCTGCTTTTTCCAACAATGATACAACGCTTTGTTACGGAATGACCTTTGCTGGCAATTTGATTGAAAATGATACCTTAATTTTTCAAACTTTTTTAGCCCAAAACGGGTGCGATTCTGTCGTTAATACCCAAGTTTATGTCACTCCTGTACAAACAGTACAAAAAGACACAATTATCTGTGCTGGCGAAGCACTTTTTGGGTCGATTTTTGTAGTAGATACATTGATAGAAGAAACCTTCATCGGCTATAATGGTTGTGACAGCCTCCACTCGCAAATAAATATTCAAGTAATTCCTCTTGCTGCCACAACCGCCAATGTAATTATCTTAGAAGGAGATTCGTACCAGAATTTCACCCCTTCAAGTGATACTACTATCATTCATAATCTAATAGGACAAATGGGTTGTGACAGTATAGCAACCACAAACATTTTTGTCGTACCTCCCAACACAACAATCATTGATACAACGATTTGTCAAGGGCAAATCATTCAGGGACTCAGCATTGAAACAGATACAGTTTTAACGGACACACTACAAACATCAACTACGGACAGCATCATTGTGACGAACATTCAAGTGCTCCCCACCGCGATGAGTCAAACCTCCCAAACGCTTTGCTACGGTCAGATTTTTAACGGCATTGCGTGGTTTTCTGACACGACATTTACGGAAGTTTTTAATGGCTTAACTACCTGCGATAGTATTGCGATAACGCATTTAAATATCATAGGGTCACCGCCTATTTTTAATGAAGTAAGTCTATGTGCTGGCGAGCCATTTTTAGGACAAATTTTCCAAACCGATACCTTAATTACAGAGACATTTACTGGAACAAGCGGCTGCGATAGTTTGGTGCAAACGGCACTTACTATTCATGCCCGACCTGAACCAGAAATTATAGGTCAAAACACTTTTTGCAACGGTGAAAGTGTCGCGTTGACCACGCAAATTTTTGACAATTATCAATGGTCTAATAATACAAATCAACCACAAATTGACATCTCTTCGTCGGGTATTTACTCGGTGACGGTGACGGATGGAAATGGCTGTATAGGCAGCGCAAATTTTGAGGCAAATGCCACCGAAATTATCGCTGATATCTCCCTAAAATCTATTTCCTGTAATGGTTTGAACAATGATGGTACAATTGAGTTTTTGGAACTATCAGGTGGCTTGTCCCCTTATATTTTCTCTATTAATGATGGAAATTCTTTTGAAACCAACCCTGTTTTTCAAAACTTATCCGCCGCCACTTACAATCTGATTATCGAAGATGCGAATGGTTGTCAATGGCAAAATCAAGCCACAATTGGTGAAGCTGAAAATCTAAATATAATCGTTTCTGACGACGAAAATTTGAACCTCGGTGACAGCATTCGATTACAGGTTTTGATAAATGCCAGTACTGTGGATAGTATTATATGGACGCCCGCTGCTACGTTGAGTTGCACTAATTGTGAAACGCCGATTGCGAAGCCTTTAGAATCCACAACTTATCGTGTCAAAGTCATGGCAAACGATGGTTGTATTGCCGAAGAATCCGTGACCTTGACAGTCAATAGACCAGAAAAAATCTTTTTGCCCAACGTCTTTTCTCCCAATAATGACGGCGAAAATGACTTTTTCTATCCATTCGCAGGGTCGGATGTGGCACAAATCAAATCGTTCAGAATTTTTGACCGCTACGGTGGTTTAGTGTTTGAACAAACAGATTTTCAGCCTAATAATCCAAACCTTGGATGGGACGGAAGTAAGCAAAATCAGCCACTGAATGCTGGCGTTTTTGTATGGATGATAGAGGTCGAGTTTATTGACGGACAAGTGGATATGAAGCAGGGGGATGTGGTCATTTTGAAATAATTTTTTAATCAAAATGAAAATTAATAAGGAACGCGAAATAAATAAATTGACATTCTTGAGAGAGAAAGTTTGGTC
>CAYUNA010000076.1:0-11728 GCA_964445895.1 uncultured Saprospiraceae bacterium
AAATGATTTTGCAAAAATCATTTTTCATCCTCAAGAACCCCACCCGCATTGCCGCGGGCAACGTGCACTATTTTTTATTGAAGGTCGAAAATCTGCATTTAATTTTTAATCAAACGCGTCACTTGCCGTCCTTCAATTTCAATAAAATAGATGCCTGGTTCGTAGTTAGAAACATCCAAATATTTACGACCACCCGATGCACGGAAGCTGTCTTTTTTTCGACCCAATATATCGTAAATCATTACATCAGCATATAAGCCACCTTCCCATTCTATCGTCACTCGGTTGCTCACTGGATTTGGATATACTTTCAAATAATAGTCAGACATTGCTTCCCCAACAGGCAAAATTAAGTCACAAAACTGCTCATCTGGCTCCAATTCAAGCCACGATTTTCCAGTCATATCCCGACCTTCAAATGCTTCATAATCAGCAGGGTAGCGATTCATTCTAAAGGTCAAGTTGTTATTAATTGCCAATGTGTCGCCTTGAGTTGCCGGCGCACCGCCTACTAATGGTGTTTTGTATTCCCAAACGATTTCGTCATCTGGCGTCACTTCAAATGAGTAGCCAAAACGACCGCTGGTAATTAAAACATTGCCATTTGGCAAATACTGCGCACTCGACAGACCTGTAGAAAACAATTCTGTTGGGTCTTCTGGATGCTGTACGGTCTCCAAATAATTGTCTGGTCCACCGGTCTCATCATATACCCAGGAATACATATCCCAGGCTGGGTCAAAAACATTTACTTGCGAAAAATCGACACCTACGCGATTGTTAAAAACCACGATTTGTTCCCAATTATCGTTGGTAAAGTTTAAGAAGTCATCATTCCAATGCGCATCATGTTGAAAAAACAAAGTCTGGTCATCTGCGGTGCCTTGTTGGTAGGCCGCAGGGTTGCCCCAGCGATACATCAAGTCACCACCTTTGCCACTCAAACCACCATTGCTACTCGCGGCTTGTGCCGTAGTTGTGGTGTGATCAATTATCCAAACTTCATTAAAATAAGGGATAGACAGCATAATTTGGTCGCGCCCCTGGTGATAATCCAATGAGTTGGCATGCAACCAATCAGGATGCCCGTCGTGCGTATCGTAGTTGACATCAATCAATTCCGGATGATCTGCAACGACTCCAAAATTGTCTTTTGTATCATCAAAATCCTGAATTAAATGATCCCAAACGTACCATTCCCAGATAATTTCATCGTTTAGAGGATTGATTTCAAAGACATAATCTGGCCAAAGTTTATCTTGCGCAGTATTGGACGTATCGCGTCCTGCCTGCAAGCATTCTGCTTCTGTTTTCAATTCCCAGGCAATTGCCAGAATAGTAAATGCGCTGTCATTCTCAACAATGGCAATATCATGATGCAGACGATTTGTTTCATTATTAAGTTCATACGACCAAGTCAAATTATTGTCCCAATCACGAATCTCAATAATAGCACCACCGCCACCTGCCCAAATCGGGTCTGTCGCCACCGCAGCATCACGTTTGGTTTTCACAATCGACCCGTCAGGGCGCAAATATACCGTATTGCCTGGTCGAAAATTTGCTTCGTCTTCCCAAACATTCACTACCTCACCGCAATTGTCCAATAAATAAACATTTGGCTGATTGTGAGGAAAGATTAAGTTAAACCCATCATAAGCTTTTGACGGCTGATAGCTCAATAAACCAACTGTGTTTTGTGCAGCTAAAAAAGAGGTTGCAAAAAATGTAATCAGTAAAAATGATAGTAGATTTTTTTTCATAGAATTGTTATTCTTAGATAATTTTAAACAAAAAAATACTGCAAATGTACTTTATTATATAGTATTAAAAAGTCAAATGAGTTGCGATAACACATAATTTTACAAAAAAATAAGAAAACAAAAAAGCCCCACGACCAAACAGCCGTGGAGCGCCTCGTCTTTTAACGAAGTTAAGCAAATCACAAGTTGTGGTTGGATTGGAGCCTACATCAGTTAGATGCCATTTTTGATATGCTCTTGCGGATAGAGCTAATTATTTTTTGAAAAAAAATGTTACTCCCTTGAGAATCCTCTCGTTCCTATTAGACAATGAGCTAAATATTTTCGCTACGAAATGTGCGAAGTGCCTGACATCAGTTAATAATAAATTCTCATGCAAAACCGTTGTTTTCTTGCTTTTGATGTGGAAAAACTCCTTTATTTGCATCTTCTAATCGAATTCCTTGAATAAAAATTGAATAAAATATGACTCAATATTTGCGTTATTTCTTACTATTGACAATTGCTTTTACTGCTTTTACGACCACTGTTAATGCTCAATTTGTTAACTTTGAGGAGACTTGGCAGAAGTTTTTGAAAGAGGATAAAACCTCTAACATTAGCGAATTGCCGCAGCCGTCTAAAGAAGACAAACAAGACTATGTGAAGTGGTGTCTCATCTATGCGACGACTAATTATTGTGGCGGTGATTTGAAACAGTCCAAAAAATTAGTAAGTGAAATCGAAGCTGTTGGTGAACCTGTTTACAAAACCATCCCTGGCTTTGTAGACCGTTTTAAAACGATGAAAGCTAACATTTCTGCATACAAACGGACAGAATATGCGTGGGTAAATTTCATCAGCTACGACCGAATTACTTTTTCTGATTTAGAAAAATTGTCAGATGCTAAAGCTGTTTGTGAAAAAGGAACATTAGCAAAATATTCCTATATGATGGCTTGGGCAAATTACTGCGATGGTAATGTCAAAGAAGCGAAAAATCTATTTGAAAACCGAGTTATGCGTTTGGTTGAACGGACGTCTTTAAAAGTAGAAAGTGTGGAGCGATTGGATGAAAAGATTGCACAAATGAAGCAACTTTTTAAGGATTTGGATAATGTGAATACGGCTTGGAAGAAGTATTTGACGACGGGTGAATCAGAAGGTTTTAAAACGAAATTGAGTGTGATGGAGTGCAATCCTGTCCCCAATATCAAAGCATATATTATGGAGGGAACGGCAGATATTTGTCAAAACGGGGAAGAGATGTTGGACAAAATTAATGCTTTGAGAGAAAATTATGAGGAAACGTTGCCCGCTGATGTTTCTGCTAAATTAGCGGAATTTGAAGCGTCAGTTGGAGAGTACTCAGGTGATATTACGGTGTTGGATAAAGCATGGGCGCAGTTTATGAAAGCAGATACAACGACTACGCTTTTCATGGCGGAATACTGTGATAAAGAAGCGCAAATCAAGGCGTATATCATGGAAGGGACGATGTTTACTTGTGCGCAAGGCAAGGCGATGATGGCAAAAATTGAAAAAATACAGAAGGAGTTTAAGCCTGAGTTGGGGACAGACACGGCAGAGAAATTGGAAGGCTTAGCCACCAGAATTCAAGGCTTGGCAGATGAAACGGCGGAGTTGGAAAGCATCTGGCAAGAATTTTTAGAAAATGGCGATAGTTTGGTAAGTGAAGTGAACTTGAAAAGAGATTATTGCGATAAAACTGCCCAGGCGAAATCGTGGATTATCAAAGCACATGGAGAGGCTTGTAAAAAAGGAAAGGCGTTTAAAAATGCGATTGGTAAGTTGAAGGAATTGGAGAAACTAACATTTGACGAGGACATGAAATGTAGCCTCGAACGCCTCGACCAAAAAATCTGGGATTGTGAATATTGGAAACTCGTCCTACAAGCCCGCGAAGAGACCAACGAGGAGCGCGAAATTTTTGGACCTGCTGCCGCCCAAATTATGGAAATGGAACTCAACAGCGAGGAACAACCATGTGAAACCAAAGTAGCCTACACGCCTATCGGCAACATCGGGGTGAAATACGTTATTTCGACGTTTTTATGCCAAAATATCGACCTTGCAAAGATGGGTGACCCTGAGTACTATAAAAAAATTGCGACGTTTGTAGATGAACAGGTTTTGCAACGCTACTGTGAAGCGGACTTGCGTTGTAAAGAAGATTTTTTCATTTATTTGGAAGGACATACGGACGGAAATCCTTTTAATGGCGTTAGCTACAAACAGTCGTTGGACATTCCGGAAGGGACAAAATTCACCCATTATGTAGATGATGAAATTGAAGAAAAAGTGACCGAACGCGAAATGACAAAATCGCTTCGTAGCAATATGGAACTCGGTATCGCACGCGCCTGGACGGTCAAAAATCAGCTGGATTTTATGGGCGTTCCGATTACGATTGGTGCTTATGAACACCCTCGCAGTGAGAAAGGTGGGGAGTATCGACGGGTAGAAATTGAGTTAAATATTACGAATTTGTTGCTCGATTTTTATGAAAAACGATTGGCGGAATTGGTGGAAGAATCAGGGATTGGTAAGCGACCAGATGCTTGCTAACTCTGAGTAGAGTTGCGGTTCTTTTTTGCGGTGCATTAAAGGTAATGCTTCCATTTAGCCAATTTTTGTCCGCACCTTCGGGGTTCTCAGAGGGAGTTTGAGGGATAAAAAGCGTTTGCAAAAACGATTTTTATCCCTCAATAACCCCACACGCGTTGCCGCAGGCAACGCGCACTATTTTTTATTGGAGGTCGAAAATTTGCAATTTTCTCCCTCCTGATAGTTTAAAGAAACTTTTGTTAAACTGTATTAGGAACGCGAAATAAAATCGACTAAACACAGTCAAAATAAACATAATGAATCTTTTTAAATCAAAATTTGCTACTCCAAAATTTAAGAAAAAAAAATAAATTTCTTTTAAAACTGATTAAACAAAATTTTCCATCAAACTAAAGAAATCGTACCATAGAAAATTAATTTTTGAGAATTGTATTTCTGAGAATTATCACAAAAAAATAAATCTTTCCACAAGGCAAATGAATCTGCCAACTGCCGTACCTTTAGTGTCCAGCTATTTTTGATAGCAAAATTTCCTTACCAGATTTAGCCAGTTTGTAACCCTTTATATGTTGATTCGCAATTCGTGAATCAAGATATAATGCGTTGCAAATCAACGAATAACGAACAAGCTAAATCCGTATTTCATGCCAGCAGCAGATACACCTATCAACAAAAGTCTCTACGTTCCTCAACTCGAAAAAGATGCATGTGGCATCGGCTTAATTGCCAACTTAAACGGCATCAAATCTCATGAAACTATCGAGAACGCCCTCACTATGCTGACCAAGATGGAACATCGAGGCGCATGCGGTTGCGAACCCAACTCAGGCGACGGCGCAGGTATTATGATTCAGATTCCTCATCAGTTTTTTGAAAAGAAAACGCGTGAATTAGGGGTAGAATTGCCACCTTTTGGCGAGTATGGCGTAGGTGTCGTCTTCTTCCCAAGCGATAGAATTTTGCGCAATCAATGTCGTGTTTTGTTCAACGATTATATTGATGAATTGGGTTTTGAACTCATGAGCTTCCGTAAAGTACCGACCGATAACGAAGCCGTAGGAGACACCGCCGTCAGCGTAGAACCACGGATGGAACACGTTTTTGTGAAGCCTCTCGAACCGATGAATCGCAAGCAATTGGAGCGTAGATTGTTCGTGCTGCGCAAGTTTGCGACCCACAATATCCACCAGATTTATCCTCAGACTAAAGACCATTTTTACATCGCGTCCTTCAGTTACAAGACCATTATATATAAAGGTCAGTTGACGACGGGGCAGTTGCGTCCGTATTTTCCAGACTTACAAGATGACCTTTGCAAATCAGCAATTGCCTTAGTGCATTCTCGTTTTTCGACCAATACCGTTCCTCGCTGGAAACTCGCGCAACCATTCCGATACATCGCTCATAATGGCGAAATCAATACCATTAACGGTAATCTAAATTGGTGGAAATCAAAGGAGCATTTATTAGAAACAACCCATTTTACCGAAGATGAATTAGAAAAGTTGAAACCCATCTGCGGCATGAATTTATCTGACTCTGCCAATTTTGATAATGTCTTAGAATTCCTCGTTTTAAGCGGACGTTCGTTGCCTCATGCACTGATGATGATGGTGCCCGAAGCCTGGCAGCACGATGATCAAATGGAAGATTACAAAAAATCTTTCTATGAATATCACAAGACGATGATGGAAGCATGGGATGGTCCTGCGTCAATTTGTTTCACCGATGGTATTTTGGTTGGCGCAACATTAGACAGAAATGGGCTGCGACCTTCCCGGTATTGTGTGACTGAGGACAACACGTTGATTCTTGCCTCCGAAGCGGGCGTTTTACCAATTGATCAGTCCAAAATTATCTTAAAAGGACGACTCCAGCCGGGCAAAATGTTGATTGCCGATTTGGATGAACATCGAATTATTGGCGATGCAGAATTGAAGCAAGTAGTTTGTCAAAATGGTCCGTATAAAGATTGGTTAGATGCCAATCGCCTGACTTTGGAAGACTTACCTGATGCTTCTGCAACTTCTGTCATGGATGAAAAAACGTTGTTTAAGAACCAACAACTCTTCGGCATTACGAAAGAAGATTTGAAAATGATGATTGCTCCGATGGCACGCGACGGCAAAGACCCGATTGGTTCAATGGGAGTAGATTGGCCATTGGCTGCTTTGTCCAAACGCACGCAACATCTTGGCAATTATTTCAAACAACTATTTGCACAAGTTACCAATCCGCCAATTGACCCAATTCGGGAACGGGCGGTGATGTCGTTGTTTTCAATGCTAGGCAGTACGGATAATATTTTAGAACCGACAGAAAAGCAAGCACGATTTTTACATTTAGATTCTCCTGTTTTAACTAATGAAGACCTCAAAAAACTGGAAACCATTTATCACGAACATTTTAAATCAGGCAAAATTGACCTCATTTTTAAAGCAGATGGACAACGTGGACGATTGCAGGCCGCGCTCGACCATATTTGCGCCGTAGCGGAGGATTTGGCTCGAAATGATGTCAATGTTTTAATTTTATCTGACCGCAATAGCAATGCGTTTCATGCACCAATTCCGTCGCTGATGGCAGTCGGGGCGGTGCATCATCACTTGATTTCACGGGGTCTGCGCAACAAAACGTCGATAGTCGTAGAAGCGGGCGATGTTTGGGAAACCCATCATTTTGCGACACTAATTGGTTATGGTGCGAATGCCATAAATCCTTATTTGACTTATTCGACCGTTCAGAGTTTATTTGAAAAAGGCACATTTGATTTATTAAATTTAGATAAAAATACGCCTACCGAGACCTTGCCTGCTCTTTTCGAAAAATACAATTATGCGATTGGCAAAGGGTTATTAAAAATAATGTCTAAAATAGGTATTTCAACCTTGCAATCTTATCAGGGCGCACAGATTTTTGAAATATTAGGTATTGCTGATGAAGTGGTTGATAAATGTTTTAAAGGCTCCGTGTCACGGATTCAGGGGTTGAATTTTGATGGATTGGCAAAGGAGATTTTAGTGCGCCAAAAGGCAGCTTATCCCGAAAAAGTATCGCCTAATGCTTATTTAGAAACGGGCGGTGTCTTTCAATGGAAACGCCGTGGCGAAGAGCATTTATTTAACCCCGAGAGCATTCACTTATTGCAATTCGCAGCTCGAAAAGGCAGTTATGATGCTTTTAAAAAATACTCTAAATTGGTCAATGCACAAACACAGAAAGCGATGTCGCTGCGTGGCTTGTTGACGTTTAGAAAGGGTAGCCCGATTCCTTTAGATGAAGTCGAACCAATTGAAAATATCCTAAAACGATTTGCTACAGGTGCGATGTCTTTCGGTTCAATTTCGCACGAAGCGCATTCGACTTTAGCCATTGCCATGAATAGAATTGGCGGAAAAAGCAATAGCGGCGAAGGTGGAGAAGACGAAATTCGTTTTGATAAAAAAGAAAATGGGGATTGGGAACGTTCGGCAATCAAGCAAGTGGCCAGCGGTCGTTTTGGGGTGACGAGCAATTATTTAACCAATGCCGACGAGATTCAAATTAAGATGGCGCAGGGCGCAAAGCCCGGAGAGGGCGGACAATTGCCTGGTCATAAAGTCAACGAATGGATTGGTCGGGTGCGACATTCTACGCCGGGTGTGGGGTTGATTTCTCCGCCGCCACATCACGATATTTATTCGATTGAAGATTTGGCACAACTAATTTTTGATTTAAAAAATGCCAATCGTGCCGCTCGAATTAATGTGAAATTGGTTTCAAAAGCAGGCGTTGGTATCATTGCGTCAGGCGTTGCGAAAGCACATGCAGATGCGATTTTGATTTCTGGATATGATGGCGGAACGGGGGCTTCTCCGATGAGTTCGATTCGTCATGCGGGCTTGCCTTGGGAGTTAGGTTTAGCGGAAACGCACCAGACTTTGGTGAAAAACAAACTCCGTGACCGCGTAACGTTACAAACAGACGGGAAAATTTTGACAGGTCGCGACCTCGCAATTGCGACGCTATTAGGAGCAGAAGAATGGGGCGTCGCCACTGCTGCTTTAGTCGTCGAGGGCTGCATTATGATGCGCAAATGTCACATGAATACTTGCCCCGTCGGTATCGCTACCCAAAATCCAGACTTACGCAAACGCTTCACCGCGAAGCCTGAACACATCATTAACTTCTTTACTTATCTCGCTCGTGAATTGCGAGAAATTATGGCAAAACTTGGCTTTTACACCATTGACGAAATGGTCGGAAAAGTCGAAATGCTTAAAGTCAATAAAGACCTTCCACATTGGAAATATAAGCAATTGGATTTGAGTCCAATTTTGTATAAAGAACCTGCTGACGAAGCGATTGGTCAATACAAAACCGTTGAACAAGACCACGATCTTGCCCAGGTTTTGGATAGAAAATTAATTAAAGCCGCAAAATCGGCCCTGACTGCTGGCAAAGCGGTTGAGAAATCTTTCCCCATTTTTAATACAGACCGTTCGGTAGGTACGATGTTGTCAAATGAAATCTCTAAAAAATGGGGTAGCGCAGCTTTGCCCACTGGACTGATTCAATTTCATTTCAGAGGTTCAGCAGGACAAAGTTTTGGCGCATTTGGTGCAAAAGGGCTGGAGTTTTCATTGGAAGGCGAGTCAAATGACTACTTTGGAAAAGGCTTATCTGGTGCGACACTTTCCGTTGTTCCTGACCGGGTAGCCACCTTCAATCCGAGCGAAAATATCATTATTGGAAACGTTGCCTTATATGGCGCAACGTCGGGCGAAGTCTTTATTAAAGGGATGGCAGGCGAGCGATTTGCGGTAAGAAATAGCGGCGCACAGGCTGTTGTAGAAGGTACGGGCGATCATTGCTGCGAGTACATGACGGGCGGACGAGTGGTTATTTTAGGGGAGACGGGCGTTAATTTTGCCGCAGGTATGAGTGGTGGAATCGCTTTCGTTTTTAATCCAAAAGGTGATTTTGAAAAGAAATTGAATAAAGAAATGGTAGCGTTGGAAGCGTTAGAAGTGGCTGATTTCAAATTTGTAAAAACGCTGATTCGCAAACATTTTAAAAAGACAGAAAGCGATTTGGCTAAAAGCATTTTGGATAAATGGGAGACGGTGAAAACTGATTTTGTGAAGGTGATGCCTGTTGATTATAAACGAGTCTTGCAAGAGAAAAGTACGCAGGATGCATCGCCTGAAATGGTATTGCAGACCTAACCAAATGATATAATGGGGGCATTGTAGTCGCTCATAATGAAGAAATTTAGACTTTATAAAAACAATCAAATACTGACCGTTGGCACTAAAAAGTGACCGACGGCAGATTTGAAAAACGAATTTAAAAAACTGGTTGTGCGCCCCGTCCACCGCGAGCCGTCAACCGTCAACCGTGAAAAAATGGCAGACCCAAAAGGATTTTTAAAATATACGCGCGAGACTCCAACTTCGCGTGACCCGAAAAAACGCATTAAAGATTATCAGGAGATTTACGAAGAATTTGATGCCGAAAAAACCATTCAACAGGCATCGCGGTGCATGGATTGTGGTGTTCCGTTTTGTCATAATGGTTGTCCGTTGGGCAATATCATTCCAGAATTCAACGATGCCGTTTATGAAAAGGATTGGAAACAGGCGTATCATATTTTGACGACCACTAATAATTTTCCAGAATTTACTGGACGAATTTGCCCCGCGCCGTGTGAAGCAGCTTGCGTTCTGGGTATCAACCAACCGGCGGTAGCGATTGAGCATATTGAAAAGAGTATTGCTGAAGTTGCATTCGAAAAAGGTTATGCACGACCGACACCGCCCCTTATGCGGACGGGCAAACGAGTGGCAATTATTGGCAGTGGGCCCGCAGGTTTGGCGGCAGCTGTGCAATTGAATAAAGCGGGACATTTTGTGACGGTTTTTGAGAGAAGTGATAAAATTGGGGGTTTGTTGCGCTATGGTATTCCTGATTTTAAATTGGAAAAATGGACAATTGACCGTCGAGTGGCATTGATGGAAGCGGAAGGTGTGCGTTTTCGAACCAATTCCAATGTTGGCGAGAATGTTAGTGTTGAACAATTGAAAAACAACTTTGAAGCGATTCTGCTTTGTGGCGGTTCGACGATTCCGCGTAATTTAGATTTAGCTGGTAGAGAACTGAAAGGCGTACATTTTGCGATGGAATTTTTGGAACAACAAAACCGTCGAGTAGCGGGACAAGAAATTTCTGCTAAAGAATCTTTATTGGCAACACATAAAGATGTAGTCGTTATTGGTGGGGGGGATACGGGGTCAGATTGCGTCGGAACATCCAATCGGCACGATGCCAAATCAGTGACGCAAATTGAAATTTTAGCCAAACCAGCCTTAGAACGCGACATGAACAACTGGCCTAATTGGCCGATGACTTTGCGCACTTCTTCCTCACATGAAGAGGGTTGCGAACGCAATTGGGCAATCAATACCAAAGCCTTTATCGGCGATAAAAAAGGGAACTTGAAAGCCTTACAGATTGTGGAAATCGAGTGGGCAAAAGATGAAGAAACAGGTCGTTTTTCTTTTCAGGAAATAGCGGGAACAGAACGAGAAATTCCTTGTCAATTGGCTTTGTTAGCAGCAGGTTTTGTGCATCCACAAAAGGAGGGATTATTAGAACAATTAGCCGTAGAATTGGATAATCGCGGTAATGTTTTAGCAAATAATTATCAAACTTCCGTAGAAAAAGTCTTCACCGCAGGCGATATGCGACGTGGTCAATCATTGGTGGTTTGGGCGATTTCGGAAGGACGAGAGGCCGCAAAAGCAGTAGATAAATTTTTGATGGGGGAGTCCGTTTTGGAAGGAAAAGCGGATTCGAGTTTGGTGTTGGAGATGTAGGAATTGTGTTGATGTTTTTAAGGATTAATTTTCATCGTTTTGAGTAAAGATAAAGACTATTTTAAACTGTCGATTTTTCATAAAGTCATTGATTTTTACGTAATTTTACTAGAATTGGAGCTAAAACACTTTGAAAAAGCAATTGTATTGAATCGAAATTATACGAACATTTCTCCTCAATATTATGTTTGGCGTATGATAATTGAGTGCTACGAGGCACTTAAGTACCGTGTAACAAAAAATTCTTTGGTTTTAAAGCGCGTTGCCTGCGGCAACGCGGGTGGAGGTTCTTGAGGATGAAAAATGATTTTTGCAAAATCATTTTTCATCCTCAAACTCCTCTTGTTTTTAATGCAAAGAAACTTTTGTTACATAGTACTATTACACTGTAAAGTAAGTTTCTTTATATTTTTCACGAAGGGATTTTAAGGGAGCAAAACGGTTTGCAAAAACCGTTTTGCTCCCTTAACACCCCCCCGCCCGGCCAGGGCTGTTAAGTTCTGATTAATTTAAATAGTTCCTTGACATTAGCGCCAAATT
>CAYUNA010000077.1:0-8595 GCA_964445895.1 uncultured Saprospiraceae bacterium
AGGTCGGTACAAGCCTTTTTCCATTTAAAAAACTTAAAAAAGGCTCAAATAACTAGTTATGCTCGCATTTTTAAAATTTCTTAAATAAAAAATTAATTCGCCATAACGGGTAGGTTATTGATTACCAACTCCCTTACCCATTATCTCAAAATTTAGAACATGTATAGTTTTTATAAAAACTAGACCTGCTCTTAGGAATGTGAAGTGATTTATTTCGCATTCCTAAGTGAAATGAATTCAATAAGGATTTTAACAATTGACTCCAACCAATGAATTAATTTCTTCAATAGCTGATTTTGCACCTGGATGGTTGAGAGACAATGCCATTTTTAAATCTTCTATAGCCTCTTCATACTTCATCAAATCAGAATGAGCAACTCCTCGATTGTACCAAGAGTTAGCGGCTTCTGGCTTAAATTGTAGCACCATTGTAAAGTCTGCAATTGCGCCTTGAAGATGCCCCAAATGGTGACGAGCTTCTCCACGATTGGCATAAGCATTGACGTCATTTGGACGTAACTTTAAGGTCTCGGTGAAATCTGCGGAAGCACCACGATAATCTTCTATATCAAATTTCGCAAATCCTCGATTGTACCAAGCATCAGCATGGGTGGGATTAAGGTCAATCGCTTGATCAAAATCAGCAATTGCACCTGCAAAATCTTCTAAGTCGTAGCGTGCGTATCCTCTACTATAATATGCTTTTTCGTGGTCAGGAGCTATTTTTAAGACTTTAGTAAAATCTGCCACTGCTTTTTCATATTCTTGTAAGTCATAATACAAACAAGCTCTTTCAATGTAATTCTCCACTTCTTTCGGCGCTAATAAAATAGCATCTGCAAAGTCTTCAAGGGCATCTGCAAAATCCCCCATTAACATACGTCCGATACCACAATATCGATAAGCTGCCGCATCGTTGGGTCGAATTTCAATAGCTTTATTACAAGCGTCAATTGCTTCTGGATAACTACCCTTTTTAAGAAAATCTTGTGCGGTTTTCAACCAGTCTATCGCTTCTCTTTTTAAGAATTTTTCGGTAATTCCAAGTTGTAGTTTAGCAAATTTGACTACACCCTGCTGTTGAATAGTTAGGCTATTTTCTTTTTTGACATTTTTCATAGTAATTTAAATTTTCGAAAAAAAATATGCCATACAATAGAGTTCATTCTAAAATATGCTCCTGTATTCCCTGGTCTGATTTTGCAAAGATATTAGAATTTTGAAAAAAAAGTCACATATTGAAGTTTATGACGATTAGGAATTTGTTAAAAAAAAACGGCAGTGTGTCAAATGTAATGTCGTTCCATAGCCAATTTTTGTCCGCACGCATCACGGATTTTTATTTTTTGTCGGGTCAAGTAATAAAAATCAAAGGTTGCTCCAGCTACAACTTAGGAACGCGAAGTAAATAACTTTAGCTATTATTTCCTTGAAAATCCCCTCGTGGCGGTTCGAATATTAGACAATGAGTTAATGATTTTCGCCACGAAATATACAGAGTGCATAACATCAGTTACTAACAAAACAGAAACTTATATTTAAGACCAGCTTCGAATTGTGACTTTTCCAGTTAATTTAGGTCTAAAGATTGGAGTATTATTGCATGAAAAACCCAGCTTTCTTTTCATACAAAAAAAAATATGTTTACAAAAACAGTCTTTTGCTTTGTTTTTAGGTATTTTTTAACAAAATTTGCCCTATTGCATATCATTTTCTCCATCAATACTACAACTTACATTCGCCAGATTTCAATTTATAGTCTAAAAATTCCATTTGGTATTTTATAGAAAATAAAAAGATTCTAATCCCATTTTTTAAATTAAAATTTCAGCATGTGTCACTGCATGTTCAAATCCTCTTTTGTCTATTTCAAAGAAAATAGCCAAGAGAAATATTGCATCTTTTTTTTCATTTTTTTACAACCAAACATATTACTTTTATGAAATTAGGAAAGGATAAGTTTATTGGCCGACTCAAACAAAAAGAAGTTGGACTAAATCAGAAACAAGCAGAAGCTGTCTATAAGATGCTGCTCGACAACCGGCTAGTGCCTTCTCACGAGGTCATGAAAACCGTTGAAATTATTAAGGAAGTACCTGTCGAAGTCGTTAAAACCGTTGAGGTAATTAAAGAGGTAGAAGTAGTTAAAGAAGTACCGGTTAACGTATATAGAGACCGAGCAACCTTAAAGGAGGTAGAAGTAACTCGCGAGAAACCCGTAGAAGTGGTGAAAGAGGTGAATGTATTTCAACCTATAAATGTCAATCGTGATGTGGTTGTAGAAACGGTTCAGGAAGTAACGAATGTGCAAACAGTAGAAGTGGAAGTGGAAGTGCCGGTGAACTTAACCAACGAAGTTGAGATATTTAAAGAAGTATCTGTCGTTAAGGAAGTGCCTGTTGAGTTGCTTAAAGAAACTGAAGTTATCAAGGAAATCCAAGTGATTAAAGAGGTGACTGTTCCTGTTTATCGTGATCGAGAGGTGATTAAAAAAGTGGAAGTGATTAAAGAGGTGCCCGTTGAAGTGATTAAGGAAGTGCAAGTTGTTAAAGAAGTAGAGGTAATTAAAGAAGTGCCTGTTGAGGTCATCAAAGAAGTAGAAGTAATTAAGGAGGTGATTGTTAGAGAAGAAGTACCTGTGGAGGTTATCCGAGAGATTGAAAAAATTAAAGAAGTACAAGTCGTTAAGGAAATTCCAGTACAGGTAGTCAAAGAGGTAGAAGTGATTAAAGAAGTGGAAGTAATCAAGGAAGTACCTGTAGAAGTGATTAAAGAAGTGGTGAAATTTAAGGAAATTGAAGTGGTGAAAGAAATTGCCGTGCCAGTTGAAAAAATTATTCACAAAGTGGATATTGTCAAGGTGAACAAAGAGGTACCGACTACTTTAATGGAATCTATTGAGAAAATTAAACCTGTTGATGTTGTACGGGAAATCTCTGTGCCAGTAGAAACTGTCTTTGAAAAAGTGAAAGAAATTGAGGTATTCAAAGAAGTACCGATTCCTGTAGAAAACCGAGTAGAAACGATTAAAGAGATTGAAGTCGTAAAAGAAATTCCGGTGGTTACCAATACCAACACGGAAACCGTTAAGGAAGTTACCCTAAAAGTGGAAGTTCCTGTTGAATTGCACCGTACTGAGCAAGTGATTAAAGAGGTACAATTGACAAAAGAGAAGCCGGTAATTGTGACGAATGAAGTCGAAGTCATCAAAGAAATCGAAGTCATTCAAGAAGTACCTGTAGAAGTTATCAAAACGGAGACTAGATTCCAGGAGGTAGATGTAATTAAAGAAGTGGCTCGACCAGTTATTGAAGTACAGGAAGTTGTTAAAACAGTGCCTGTATTACAAGAAGTTCCGGTTACTTTGGTCAATACGATTGAGGTACTTAAGGAAGTGAAAGTTAATAAAGAGATTCCTGTTGAGTTATCTAAAGAGGTACAAGTCACCCGAGATGTTATCAAAGAAATTCCAGTAGAAGTGATTAAAGAAGTAGAGGTAATGGTAGAAGTACCTGTAGAGGTGATTAAAGAAGTAGAGGTGATTAAGGAAGTGATTAAAGAAGTAGAAGTTGTTAAAGAAATTCCTGTACAAATCATTAAGGAAGTAGAAGTTATCAAGGAAGTAGAAGTTATCAAAGAAGTACCAGTAGAGGTAATTCGAGAAGTTCAGGTTACTAAAAAAGGTGAGGAAATCAGCCGTTCTGTAGTAGAGCGTCCAAACCTTAAAACGTACCGTACGGGTAAAGAAAGAATGATTCGCACGGGTAGAGTTTACACAGAAAGAGAGTTGGCAACCAATGTGACTCCTGAGTATGTCAAAGCAGACAAAGAAGATGATTATTTGAAATGTGCAGAATACGAAGGTCGAAAAGTAAATGACAAAATCAACAATGTTGCTTTATTCAAGCATGATGATGGTCAATTCTACTTCGTAATGTACAAAAAAGATGGTAGTGTTCGCTTACGAAGTGAAGGATTTAGAACTTCTCAAGAGCGAGATGAAGAATTGTCAGGTGTTTTGAAATTCAAAGATGATAAGTCTATGTATTCTCGAATTGAGCGAGGCAATTATTTCATTGATGTATTGCATGATAAAACTGGTCGTGAAGTTGGTCGTAGCTGTGCGAAAAAAATTAAAAAAGAGGCAACTCCTGCACCAACACCAGCACCACAGACTACCACTACTACCACTCGTTCTGTAACAGAAACAAAGGCGGCAGACAAGGAAGATGATTACCTACCATGCGCACAGTATGAAGGTCGAAAAGTGAACGACAAAATCAACAATGTAGCCTTGTTTAAGCATACAGACAACCAATTCTACTTTGCTATGTACAATGAAGACGGTAGTGTCCGATTGCGAAGTGAAGGTTTCCGATCGTCTCAAGAGCGAGATAAAGAACTATCGGGCGTATTGAGATTGCGAGACAATGCTGAATTTTATTCACGCAAAGAGGTTGGAAAATTTTTCATGGACATCTTACATGATGAATCTGGACAAGAAGTTGGTCGTAGCTGTTTGCAAAAGAAAGAGACTGAGAAAAAGACAACTCTGGCTCCAGACCCAGATGCAGGAAAGCTGTACATCGAGCCAATTTACGGTTTGAGTTCAGATAATTTGCAAATCGTGGAAGGTATCGGACCTAAAATCAACGCTTTGTTGATTGATGGTGGCATTGTTACCTGGAAACAATTGGCAATGGCTGATTTGGGAAGATTGCAAGAAATCTTAGATGCAGCTGGTCCTAATTACAAAATTCATGACCCTTCTTCTTGGTCTAACCAAGCAAGAATGGCTTATGAAGGCAAATGGCAAGCATTAATCAACCTTCAATCTGTATTAGATGGTGGAAAAGCTACTTCTGGCGATGTTTCTCCTTCTAAATTGGAAAAAATGTTGATTAGAAAAGGTAAAAAGAAGTAATTCTTACTTTTTATATAAAATAAAAATTGGAGTGTGTCGAAAGATACACTCCTTTTTTTCTTTATAAATGAAAAAAAATTTACTCGACCCGACAAAAGTTATTTTTAATAATATGAAGTGCTTTTTTGAGTTCAATTAAGGGTGTTACTTCAAGTAACGCCCTTAATTTAGCTCCGTTTTCAATCATCATATTACGATTTTTGTTTTTTTTTGTCGGGTCAAGTAAAAAAAATTAACAGTTTGAGCCCAAATTTTATAGCAAATACGGATATATCAAAAAAAAATTCGTAAAAATTTAAAAAAAAATCAAATATGATTTTGATTAATAGATTATTTTTATACTTTTGCGTTAGCATTTTTTATTACCGTTATTATTTATAGTATTTATCTCCAAATAACTCAAACATAGAACAAGACTAAACTAATGTAACCTTTTGTTACATTAACTTACCGTATGAAGTTTTTTTAGCATTGTATTTATCCTATCATTGAACGTATTTCAATTTTACATTTTTCGTTATTTCAGTTTTATACTGAAATAGACTGGTTATTTTTTGTTCACTACTTTCAACTGTAAAATTTTGAAATCGACACTAATCACATTACTAATGTTGGTCTTGGTCATTCAAGTCAACGCAACAATTTTTGTACAAGCAGGTGCTACTGGCAATGGCACTAACTGGGACAACGCCTTCGGAACCATCACCGAAGCACTGGCGCAAGCGCAAGCAGGCGACGTGATTTGGGTGGCTACAGGGACATATACTCCTACTAATACTACTGATAGAAACGCTTCTTTTGAAATTAAAGATGGTGTAAAAATCTACGGTGGTTTCGCAGGTACCGAAACATCATTAACACAACGAGCTTCTAAATTAAATAAAACTATTTTGTCTGGCGAAATCGGAAACCCTGGTGTTGCAGACAACTCTTACAATGTATTGTATATCAAAAACGCTACTGCTAATACTGTTATTGATGGCTTCATCATCACAGCAGGCAACGCAAATGGCGAAGCAGACGCAGCATCACGTATTCGATGTGGTGGCGCATTATACAATTCTGGTGCGAATGGCGGCGTATCCAAGCCAACAATCGCTAACTGTACTTTTGAAAATAACACTGGGCGAGACGGTGCGGCAATTTACAACAATGGTCGCAACGGAGAAGCAAGCCCTACTTTCACTAATTGTTCTTTTTATAATAATGTAGCTGATTTGGATGGCGGCGCAATCTACAACGATGGTCGTCAAAATGGCGCAAGTAATCCTTCTTTAAAAAATTGCACATTTGCAACCAATATGGGGACTTACGGCGGCGCAATCTTTAATGCTACCGAAACTGGTGCTTGTAACCTGTACTTAGAGAATTGTACATTCACTGAAAATTCTGCCTACCTTAGAGGTGGCGCCGTTTTCAACTTGAATGGTGCAGACAAATGTGTGATGGAACTATTAGATTGCACTTTTGCAGGTAACTATCCAGATGATCAAAGCAAAGTATTTACGAATAACACGGCGCGAACTAAAGCCTATACAATTAATCAACCTTAATTTTTTGATTGGCGGAAATCATTTCCCAAAAATCGAGTTCCAACAATCGAAAACCAGCCTACGGGCTAATTGAAATACATCAACTATTTCAATACACATCCTTAGTTTTCAGGCGTTTATCGTCAGATTTAACACTTTGAAACAACAAATCATTAATTCCTTGAACATTTTTTTTTCTTTATAGACGTTGCGCCTAACGTGGTTACAGCCATTTTAAAGGACATCTCGCAACGAATAAACATTTGCGTTTCGGCGTATCTATTACAACGCCCCAGCAGACAGTCGATTCAATTGACTTACTAGCTGAATTCCACACGAGACACTATTTTGAGAGGTGTTTGAATTAATTTTCAAACACCTTTTTATTTGGGATAAATACAATAAGTGAAATGAATTTAATAAGTTGAGCCAGAATGCGCCGTAATTTTTTCTTGTAAAAAGGTTTAAAAATCAGTGCATAGCCGCGTTACGGACTTATTTTTAAAGGTTTTTAGAAGGAAAAAGAACAAGCATAATGGTTCAAGTTATTGAATTCATTTCACTAATCAAGTGATGCGGACAGAAATTGGCTATACAAGAGCATTACATTTGATGCACTACTTGATTTTAAAACACTCTGAATATTTTTATAGAAAACCCTTTATTGACAATCTCCTGATGTGAAAAAATGCCACGCTTTCCTATATTTGCGACCTAAAATAAAAACATGAAATCCATTCTTATCAAAAACGCCCAAATCATCAACCGAGGCGTAATAAAATCGGGAGACATCTTTATTAAAAATGGTAAAATCGAACAAATCGGTGGCACAATTGACCGCCATGCCGATACAGAAATCAACGCAGAAGGCAAATACGCAATGCCTGGTGTGATTGATGATCAAGTTCATTTTCGGGAGCCTGGATTAACTCATAAATCCAATCTTTATACAGAACCACGCTCCGCAGTTGCTGGCGGTACTACCTCTTTTATGGAGATGCCAAACACCAAACCGGCTGCTTTGACGCAAGAATTACTGGAAGATAAATATCAAATCGCAGCAAAAAAATCTTTGGCAAACTACTCTTTTTTTATGGGCGCTTCCAATGAAAACCTGGAAGAAGTATTAAAAACAGATGCCAAAAATGTATGCGGCGTAAAAGTATTTATGGGGTCAAGTACAGGTAATATGCTCGTGGATGATCGCTCGACTTTAGAAGGTATTTTTTCGAAATGTCCGATGCTGATTGCGACACATTGTGAAGATGAGGCAACTATTCGAAAAAATTTAGTAGCGTTTAAGCAAAAATATGGTGAAAATGTGCCGATTGACCAGCATCCAATTATACGAAATGTGGAAGGTTGCTTGAAATCCTCAACGTTGGCAGTAGAATTAGCAAAAAAGCATGATACTCGGCTGCACATTCTACACATCTCCACTGCTGATGAATTGGCATTGTTTCGCAATGATATTCCATTGAAAGAAAAGCGAATTACAGCAGAAGTTTGTGTCCATCACCTTTACTTTAATAGCGATGATTACGCAACGAAAGGCACACAAGTCAAATGTAATCCTGCCATCAAATCTATTGAACATCAATCCGCATTATTCCCGGCATTGCTTGACAATCGTTTGGATATTATCGCTACGGACCACGCTCCGCACACTTGGGAAGAGAAGCAAAATTCCTATTTTAGCGCGCCATCTGGTGTTCCTTTGGTACAGCATTCATTAAATGTGATGCTCGAATTTTATCAAAAAGGCATGATTTCTTTAGAACGCATTGTAGAAAAAATGTGCCACGCTCCAGCAGAATGTTTTAATATTGAAAAACGGGGATATTTGGAAGAAGGACAATGGGCAGACGTCGTTTTGTTTGATTTAAATCAGAAAACAGCCGTTTCAAAAGCCAATCTTCATTACAAATGTGGCTGGTCGCCATTTGAAGGACACGTTTTTGATAGCAAAATTGAAACGACGATTGTCAGTGGACATTTGGCATATCAAAATGGACAATTTTTTGAAGATAAAAAAGGAGAAAGAATGAGGTTTTGCAATTAGCAATAGGCAATTAGCAATGGGCATTGCCCATTGCTAATTGATAAACAGCGATTCCCGCAGCCATACTCACATTCATA
>CAYUNA010000077.1:8695-11630 GCA_964445895.1 uncultured Saprospiraceae bacterium
ATTGCCCATTGCTAATTGATAAACAGCGATTCCCGCAGCCATACTCACATTCATAGAGCTATTGATACCGTGCATTGGAAGGTGAATACTTTGATTAGCAAGGGTTAATAATTGGTCAGAAACCCCCGTTTGTTCATTGCCTAAAACCAATAGAATCGGGCGTTTTGAGCTATATTCTGTGTAGGGAATGCTTTTGTTGGTGTATTCCAAAGCAACAATTTCGTAGTCCTTTTTCAACTTTCTAATATCATCCAAATTATGGAAGATACGATGTGGAACATATTGCACTGTTTGTCGTGAAATGCGGTTAATTTTTGGTGTTATTTCAAAATCAGGTTCGTTAAAAAAAATGATTTCCTGCAAACGAGCGGCATCAGACAACCGAAACAAAATCCCCAGATTGGCAGGGTCAGTCAAGTGGTCGCAAAGCAGGGCAACAGGATGACGGTTGCGCTCAATATTTGCCAAAGCCTGTTTAAGATTTTCGTGTTTTTGCTGGAAAGTAATTTGCTGTTGTTTCATGCGGCAAATTTAGAGAATTAAAATGAACCATACTTCACGCCAACATAAAAAGTCCTCGGTCTCGCTGGTCCATAGACATAATTAGAATCCCGATTTTTTCCAGTATCAAAATCACGCTGATACGCATTAAAAATATTCTGCACACCTGCTGCCAATTCAATTGTTTGTGCTGTTTTCGACAAATCAAATTCATACGTTAAGCGCAAATTGGTTTCTAAAAAAG
The DNA here is from genome assembly GCA_964445895.1 of uncultured Saprospiraceae bacterium. Lineage (GTDB taxonomy): Bacteria > Bacteroidota > Bacteroidia > Chitinophagales > Saprospiraceae > CAYUNA01. The sequence continues at coordinate 9,441 of CAYUNA010000077.1, forward strand.
AACGAGAAACCACCAATTCGTCTTCAACTTGTTCGGGTGCACCTCCAAAATGTGGAACTAACATACTACCGGTATAAACACCTGATAATGAGCCACTAAACTTATTCTCTGGAAGGATATTAATCGTGTAGAAACCATAATTATCCGGCGTTCGCAAATAATTCGTCGTACTTGGAACTTCAGATGACCAACTCACCGCATCCTCAAATTCACTTTTTTGAAAGGTAATCCCTGCATCAATTTCTACCATGCCATCAAAATTAGCACGCCCCTCAAAAGTGATGCCCCGCACTTGCGAACTGTTGCCATTTCGCTTTTCTAAAATTAAATTTCCATCCACATCCTCTCCTTTCTCTTCCAGGATAAAAACGTTTTGTAAATCAGTGTAAAAGCCTGAAACCGTAAAACCAAAAATATAGCGATCAGCCGCCTTATCAAAATCCCAACTAACACTATAACTGTCCGAAAATTCCGATTGCAAATCATCCGCCAACTGAATGGTAGAGATGCCTCCACCCGCAAAGGCAATGTGTAAATCTGCATCAAATGCCTGTGGTGCACGAAAGCCCCGACCGTAAGAAAAACGTGCTTTCATCAAGGGCAAAATCGAATACATGACGCTAAATCTCGGCGTTAAAACTGCCCGTTCTGCCAGGTTGTGATGCGTCAAACGAACACCTGCCAAAACGGTAATCTTTTCATTAACCACCCAATCTGATTGTAAAAACGTTCCCGACTGAATTGCCCGTTGGTCTATCAAATAATTGTACGCTGGAATTTCATCAAAAATGTCATCCAATTGGTATTCTGTCCCTAAAGTAAACGTGTTCATTCCTCCAAAAAAATCTGAAAAAGTTCGGTTGTATTGGGCCCCTCCCTGAATGGTATAATTATCCGTATTCCCATACCCATCCTCCCCATCAATGCCTGTGTAATGCCGACGATCAGTTGTTTGTACACCACCATATAGTACTACATTTTGCGACTCATCAATCTGATAATTGAGGTCAGCATTCCCCGTCAACGTATAACTCAAGCGATTTTCACTCTGCGTCCGTTGGTGTGGCACTTCGTCGAGCAAATCACCACCGTCCCGCTCTTCATTGATGCTATTTAAGCTCAAACCAAGCCGCCACTTTTTAGAAGGTTGCCAAAATGTATTCAAGCCAAATGAGTTATTCAGAATGCGTGGAATTTCAGAAAAACCATCGCCATTGGCATCCCAATCCTGTCGCTGCCGACGCGACGCAAATAAGGTCAATCCCGCCGTTTCATTTTTATTAACCTGCGTCAAATTAGCGTTGAGTAAATTGTCGTTCGCTGTCCCATCAATCAACGAATGACTCACCCCTACGGCGTAGCTATTTTTTGTTGGATTTTTGGTAATCACATTCACTGTCCCCGCAATCGCACTTGACCCAAACATCGCCGAACCACCACCGCGTACCACTTCCACCCGGTCAATCATATTAGCAGGAATTTGTTCCAAGCCATACAATCCATTTAATGCGCTAAAAATCGGTCGGCTATTGATTAAAATCTGTGAATAACCACCTCCCAATCCATTCATCCGAAGTTGGGTATAATTACAGGTTTGACAATCTGTTTCCATTCGCAAACCGGGTTGAAAATTAAGTCCTTCCGCCAGGCAAGAAGCCTGCGTCCCCTCGAAAGCTTCAGAAGTCAAAACCTGCACCGCTATTGGCAAATCACTTCGATAACGTTCCGTTCTTGTACCTGAAATGACAACTTCATCAAGCAAGGAAGTCGTTTCGATTAAAGAAATATCAAGAATTATTTCTGATGTTTCTTCAGTCAAATTTATCCATTCTTTTTTGTTTTCAAAACCAACAATAGAGACAACCAATTCATATTGTCCATAAGGTATATCGTTTAAGATAAAATTACCCTTCGTATCTGTTGTCGCTCCCCAATTGGTATGCAAAATGCCAATAGAGGCAAATTCCAACGGTAATCCATGCGTGGAAACTGTTCCCAAAATACTGCCCGTCTGGGAAAAACCGGTTAGCGCGATGCAATTAAACAAAGCAAAAAGTAAAATTATACGAATCATTGAATTTATTTTAGTACCGCAAAGATATAAATTTAGATTAGTCTAAAAATTAAATTGAAGGATTATTTTTTACATTTGTGCTTGATACACTATTTAACAGATATTATGGGATGCAA
>CAYUNA010000078.1:0-11591 GCA_964445895.1 uncultured Saprospiraceae bacterium
AAGACTTCTGTGAGACTTTCGTTATCATTCAAGCTAACCAAGGTCAGTGTACTGGTGGTGACGATCCATTAGTAGCTGCTGGTGCAATCGCTAACGAAGCTAATGCTTCTGTAGAAGATGTAACTGTTGAAATGAGCGGTCAATCTAACGGTATGGTAACAACTGATGCTGATGGTAACTTCAACTTCAACGTACCAACTGGTTCTGACGTAACTGTTACTCCTTCAAAAGATGACAACCATGCAAATGGCGTATCTACTTTTGACTTGGTAGTAATTAGCAAGCACATCTTGGGAACTCAAACTTTGGATTCTCCATACAAAATGATTGCTGCTGACGCAAACAACTCTGAGACTATTACTACTTTGGACTTGGTTCAAATCCGTAAATTGATCTTATTGATTGATACTGAATTCGCTAACAACACTTCTTGGAGATTTGTTGACAAAGACTTCGCTTTCGCTAATCCAACTAACCCTTGGGCTACTAGCTTCCCTGAAGTTGTAAACATCAACAACATCGACGCTAACGTATTGGATGCTGACTTCGTTGCAATCAAAGTTGGTGACGTGAATGGTTCTGCTGCTACTTCTAACAACTTGTTGGGTGCTGATGACCGTTCTGCTGGTACAATGACTATCGCTGCTAACGACCGTATGGTTAAAGCTGGTGAAACGTTCACTGTTGACTTCACAACTGTTGAAGCAGTAGAAGGATACCAATTCACAATGAACTTCAACAATGCTTTGGACTTTGTTTCTTTGAACGAAGGTACTGCAACTGAAGAAAACTTCGGTTTCGCAATGTTGAACGAGCGTGCAATCACTGCAAGCTGGAATGGAACTGCTGCAACTAACGACGCTGCATTCTCTATGACTTTCACTGCTAACGCTGACGTAATGTTGAGCGAAGCATTGAACATCAACTCTCGATACACTGCTGCTGAAGCTTACAACACGAACAACGAATTGTTGGACGTTGAGTTGAACTTCAACCAAGCTGCTAATGCATCATTCGAATTGTACCAAAACACACCTAACCCATTCAACGGTGAAACTACTATCGGTTTCAACTTGGCTGAAGATGGTGCTGCTACTTTGACAATTGCTGATGTTTCTGGTCGAGTATTGACTGTAATTGATGTAAATGGTGTTAAAGGTTACAACAAAGTAATCGTTAACAACTTGCCATCAGTTGGTGTAATGTACTACACTTTAGCAACTGCTAACGAAACTGCTACTAAGAAAATGGTTGCTACTAAGTAATCATTAATAAGCACAAGTTAAGGGTTCAAATTTGAATCCTTAACTTGGGTTTTAAATTTTTAAAACCCAGCTTTCTTATTAGAAGTTTTTGAAATAAAAAATTTTGCAGACGGCAGTAAGTGGATTAAGTTCCGCTTACTGCCAATCTGCTAAATAGATGACTTTGAATACTTTATTTTATAAAGTCTCTATTATTTAAGGTCATCTATTTATAAATGACCCAAGATAATCGCCAAATTTTTTGAAATAATTAAATCACAACTTTAGAATTCAAAAATTCTAAAAGTGGTTTGTTACAATTTTTTTGTAAGCAAATTTGAGTATCCCTCCCTCTTTCGAGGCTCTTTTTTGAGAAATTTGAATCAATCAAAATCAGTTTGGCAAGCTACTTGTATATTTATGTATATGAGAAATTTACATTTGTTTTTTGGATTATTAATATCCTTGCTAATTAGCACCTCGTTATCCGCTCAAATTACTATTTCAGCAAGTAGCGACGGAGCAATGACTGGAGATACCGTCGAAATCGACATTATTGTCGATAATTATGATCAGTTAAGTGCCATGCAGTTTGCTTTGCGCTGGAACCCTGATGTAGTGACTTACCGCGACCTTCGAAACTTCGGATTAGATGGTTTGACTAACAGCATGGTGAATAATTTTAATTTTGGCTTTGCTCAGTTAGGAGAAGGAAAGTTGCGTTATAGTTGGTTTGACGATGCTACGACTTTGGATGATGGCTCAATCATTTTTACTATCGTATTTGATGTAATCGGCGCAACAGGGGAAGAAACGGATATAGAAGTTACTTCTTGTCCTGATGACAATCCGCCATTAGTGATTGAAGTAGGAGATGCTGAAGGAAACCCGATACCTAATGACCAAGTTGAGACTAATAATGGTACCGTAACTGTTGGTACAAATGCAACCTCAGAATCAGAAACCCAAGATTTTACCCTTTACCAAAATAGCCCCAATCCATTCAACAAAGAGACGAACATCAGATTTTCTTTGAAAAATCATACCGATACCCATTTAAGTATATATAGTTACACCGGAAAGGTGATTTTTGAAAAAATAGAAACCTTAGGCAGTGGCGAACATTCTGTCAATATTGATAGAAGTGTCTTTCCTGCAGCAGGGACTTATTTTTACCGTTTAAAAACAGATAATTCAGATTCGATAAGAAAACTGATTGTTCAGTAAAATTTAGACTTTCTAAAAGTAGTTTTCAATGTTAAAAACTGGAAATTAATTTTAGAAAGTTTATTTTTTATACCTTTATACTTAACTTCGAACCATCAACACTTTTAGACATCTAATATTTAAAAACTTAATCTCCCAAGACACCATAATTTTTTAGATTTTTTTTTAAGGCATTAAAAAAGGACTTCCCAAAAGTCTTTTTTTGTTCCATTTACCAATTACCGACGACACCTGTAGAAGAGTAAGTAATCCCATTTTGAACATATTCAGAAATAAAAAATCATTGATTTCGTATTTCTAAAAGTTCACTTGCTCGGCATCTTTTGTTGCCTTCTACTGTTGTTCCAAATTCCGAGCATAATGAATAATTTGTTTACTACCTTAGTAACAGGTTTGGTGCTGCTATTTACTTTGAGTATGCAGGCCAATCCCACCAATTCTGCTTCTTCATTTAATAAGGCTGATTTTAAAACTTCCATCGACAAGGAAACCGACTTGATGGATGATTTTACCGTTTCTGCAACTACCGTTTCAGGAGATGTAGGTGACAATGTTTGTATTGACGTTTCTGTAGAAAATTTTGATAATATTTTGAGTTTTCAATACAGTGTCAACTTTGACGAAAATGTCCTTCAATACGATACTATTTTTGACCCAGAAGTTATTGATGACTTAAATTTTGGAGTCACTACTGCTGGCGATGGAAACATTGGCGTCTCATGGTTCGACGACAATATTGAAGGCGTAACCATTCCTGATAATACGGTACTGTACCAAATCTGCTTTGATATCATCGGCGGTAGCGGCGTTTCTCCTGTTAGCTTTTCGGGTATGCCTACGAGTATTGAAGTAGTCGATGGTGATGAAAATGAAATCCCATTCGACAGCAATAGCGGTGGTATCAATATCAATGGCGTTCCTACGCTATCTGTGATTGCAAACACTGTGACAGCGAGCAACGGCGATAATGTTTGTTTGGACATCACTACAAACGGCTTCGAAGACTTAGCAAACTTTGCTTACGATGTTACCTTCGACCCTGCTATTTTAACATTTACTCAAAACGTAGATGCAGGTAGTTTGACAGGTCTAATATTTGATAATAATGGCGCAGCAAGTGGTAATTTATCGGTCTCTTGGACGAGTGGGTCAGGGGTTACTTTAAGTAACGGAACTTCCATCTATCAAGCGTGTTTTGATGTAATTGGTGCGGGCGGAACGTCCAGTAGTTATGCCTTCTCCAATGGCACAGCGACTGATGGTGCGGGTGCAATGACTGATTTTAGTGGAAGTAATGGCGCAGTTAATGTAATGACAACAAATACTGGAACGGACTTTACAGTTATCGCAGCAACGCCTTCTGGAAACATTGGCGATGTAGTGTGTGTAGACGTAACAGCGGAAAATTTTGATAATATCTTAAGTTTTCAATACAGTATGAATTTCGATGCATCATTATTGGAATTTGTAGAAATTATTGACCCAGAGAATATTGATGGTTTAGAAGTTGGAGATAATGGTGCAGCACAAGGGAACCTCGGTTTTTCATGGTTTGATAACGATGTAGAAGGAATTACGCTTCCAGACGGTACGTTATTGTATCAAGTTTGTTTCACTGTTTTGGGTGGAAATGGAGTAGTACCAGTTTCTTTTTCAGGAATGCCAACCTTAATTGAAGTAGTTGATGGCAATGAAGATTCAGTAGTTTTTACAAGTGTAAACGGTGGGGTAAATATTGGCGGCGTGGCTACCCTAAATGTAGCTGCATCAAGTGTGACAGCAAACAACGGAGACAACGTGTGCTTGGATGTAACCGTAAATAACTTTAATAATATTGTCAATTTTGCCTATAATATAACTTACGACCCAGCTATTTTGACGTTTACTCAAAATATGGATGCGGGTAATTTGACGGGGCTAACCTTTAATAATAGTGGCGCAGCAAGTGGCAATTTATCGGTCTCCTGGAGTGGTGCAGGCGTCAGTTTAGCTAATGGAACGTCCATTTATCAAGCCTGTTTTGACGTAATTGGTGCGGGCGGAACGTCTAGTAGTTATGCCTTCTCAGGTGGAACGGCAGCGGACGGTGATGGCGCGATTGCTTTTTCTGGAAATAATGGTTCCGTTAATGTAATGGCAGTCAACACGGGAACAGATTTCACAGTTATTGCAGCAACACCTGCAGGGAACGTGGGTGATGTCGTCTGTGTAGACGTAACAGCAGAGAACTTTGATAATATCTTAAGTTTTCAATATAGTATGAACTTCGATGCATCGTTGTTACAATTTGTAGAAATTATTGATCCAGAAAATATTGAAGATTTAAATTTTGGAGAATCGGATGTAGCGAATGGAAATATCGGCGTTTCGTGGTTTGATGGCGATGTGGAAGGAATTACGCTTCCAGATGGCACATTATTATATCAAGTTTGTTTCACTGTTTTGGGTGGAAATGGCGTAGTACCAGTTTCTTTTTCTGGAACGCCAACCTCGATTGAAGTAGTTGATGGCAATGAAGACCCAGTAGTTTTTGCAAGTGTAAGTGGTGGGGTAAATGTAGGAGGTATGCCCCCTGCCGCAACCGTTACCGTAGCAGCCCCAACGGTAACAGCAGAGAATGGTGATAATGTTTGCTTAGACATTACGGTAAGCAACTTTAATAACATTGCAAGTCTTGCTTATAATATCACGTTTGACCCTTCTATTTTGACCTTTACTCAAAACATGGACTCAGGGAATTTGACGGGCTTAATGTTTAACAATAGCGGTGCAGCAAGTGGTAATTTATCGGTCTCGTGGACGAGTGGTTCAGGGGTGACGTTGAGCAATGGTACAACGATTTATCAAGCCTGTTTCAACGTAATTGGTGCGGGCGGAACATCAAGTAGCTACGCATTTTCAGGCGGAACATCTACTAATGGCGCAGGCGAAAATGTAACTTTTAATGGCAATAACGGTGCGGTAAATGTCATGGCGCCAAACAACGGCACAGATTTTATCGTGACAGCTTCACTTGAGCCTGGTGCAGTGGGTGAAACGGTTTGTATTGATGTAACGGCAGAGAACTTCAACAATATTTTGAGCTTTCAATATAGTATGAACTTCGATGCATCGTTGTTACAATTTGTAGAAATTATCGACCCGGAAAATATTGAAGATTTAAATTTTGGAGAAGCAGATGTTGCCAATGGAAATATTGGGGTTTCGTGGTTTGATGGAGATGTAGAAGGAATTACGCTTCCAGATGGCACGGTACTATATCAAGTCTGTTTCATGGTTTTGGATGATAATAATGGCAATACAATTTCGGTATCTTTCTCTGGTACACCAACGGCTATTGAGGTAGTTGATGGTAACGAAGACCCGGTTGTTTTTGCTAGTGTTCCTGGTGGAATTGGTGGAACACCGCCATCTGCAACGGTAACTTTTAACGCACCAACGGTGACAGTAGAAAACGGCGATAATGTTTGTGTAGACATTACAGCGAATAGCTTTACGGATTTAACAAGTTTTCAATATACTTTAAATTTTGACGCATCTGTTTTGACATTTGACCAAAATATCAATAGCGGTAACTTATCAAATATCATGTTTGACAATAGTGGCGCAGCAGGCGGTAATTTAACGGTAAATTGGAATAGCGGTGCAGGTGTAACCTTGCCAAATGGCACAACATTATACCAGATATGTTTCAATGTAATTGGTGCAGGTGGTACATCGAGTAATTTGACTTTTGGTGGAAACCCAAGTGCAACGGATGGCAACGGTGCGATAATGGTCAATACCAACAACGGTCAAATCAATGTGATGGCACCAAACAACGGTACTGATTTTATTATCACTGGAGCTGATGTTTCTGGTGAAATTGGCGACGTTGTTTGCGTAGACGTAACCGCACAAAATTTCAATAATATTTTGAGCTTTCAATACAGTATGAATTTCGATGCATCGTTATTGCAATTTGTAGAAGTAATTGACCCGGAAAATATTGAAGATTTAAACTTTGGAGAAGCTGATGTTGCCAATGGAAATCTCGGTGTCTCGTGGTTTGATGGAGATGTAGAAGGAATTACCCTTCCAGATAATACTGTATTGTATCAAGTTTGTTTTACCATCTTAGGTGGTGCAAATGGTACGATAACGCCAATTAACTTCTCAGGTACGCCAACCGCGATTGAGGTCGTTGATGGTAATGAAGACCCAGTGGTTTTTGGGAGTAATAGCGGAACGGTAACGATTGGACCACCCCCAGCACCAGCAGTTGATTTTATCTTTCCAAATATCGAAGGAGGTGCAGGCGAGACTGTTTGTATTCCTTTGACAACTGAAAATTTTGATGATGTCAACAGCATGCAATACAGTTTTTGCTACGACTGTAATTTATTAACGTTTATCGAATTCACGACTCCAAATGCCACCTTAACGGCAGCGGGTACTTTAAATACAGGTAATCCAAATCCTTGTGAATTAAACTTAACTTGGTTTGACGATGACATTGACGGAGAAACATTGAATGATGGGGAGACGATAATCGAAGTTTGTTTTCAAATAAATTCAAATGCGACAGTAGGACAATCTTCTACAGTCTCTATTTGCAATACACCAACTCCATTAGAAGTAGCGGATGAAAATAGCAATATCATTCCAACTAATTTGACGAATGGTTCAATTACGGTCAATATGATTGTAGACCCTTGTGATGGACCAATCACCATTTCAAATCAAGTGGTCACAAACGTTCAGCCATGTGCTGGTGCAAATAATGGCAGCATTGACATTACCGACGCAGGTGGAAATGGAACAGGTTTAAATATTTATTCCTGGGTAAATGTTGATAATCCAAATGCTGTTTTGGCAACGACTCAAGATTTGATAGATGTCGGGCCAGGTACTTACGAAGTAAGCATCACTGGATGTACAGGCGCAGATATGCAAACGTTGACACAGCAATTCACTATTATTGAACCTGCGCCAGTTACCATTAGTGTAACTCCAACGCCAGTTGATTGTAAAGGTAATAATACAGGTGAAATTTCGACGACAGTCGGCGGTGGTAGTGGAATGGGTTACACCTATGCATGGAGTCCTTCGGTAGCGATGGGGGCGAATCCTACTGGTTTACCAGCCGATAATTACTTCGTAACGGTATCGGACAGCGAAGGTTGCACTACTACTTTTGGACCAATTGAAATTAGTGAACCCACTGAAGATTTTACTGCTTCTACTGCAGTAACGAATCCAGCTTGTAATGGTGAAACGGGCTCAATTATGGTAAATGCGCAAGGAGGAACTCCGAATTACTCTTATACAATCAATGGAAGTAATTCGCAAACTGACCCATTATTTTCGGGACTGATGCCAGGTACTTATGAAATAGTGTCAACCGATATGAATGGCTGTTCCGTAACGAGTTCTAATATTCAAATTGTAGAACCTGCTGAAATTGTTATTACAGAAGCAGCTTCTACTCCAGATTTGGGTAACTGTGAAGGTTCAATTGATATTGACATTGCAGGTGGCAACCCAGGCGGATTTACTTATAGCTGGACAGGACCAAGTGGATCATTTTCAACTGAAGATATTTCAGGACTATGTGCGGGTGAATATTGCGTGACCGCAACGGATAACGTAGGTGGTTGTACCGCGACTTTCTGTAAAACATTGATTCAACCACTATCCATAACTTTGGTCAGTAGCACGGATGCGTGTTTTGATGAATGCAACGGTTCAGCGATTATTGACATCGTAGGTGGTGATGGGGTTTATACAATCAATTGGTCAGGTACTCAAACTATCATCAATCCAATGGATTTATGTGCGGGTACAAACACGGTAACAGTGATGAGTGGCGACGGTCAAATGGCAACTTTAGACGTTGAGATTGCAGAACCCGCTGCCCCTATTGTTCTCAATAATCCAGTTTTGGTTAATCCAATGTCGGCAACAGAATGCACGGGTAGTATCACCATTTCGCCAGCAGGCGGATATGGCGGATATACCTACAACTGGGCACCGCCACAATCAGGAACAACGACGATAGATAATCTATGTGCAGGAACTTATTCTGTTACAGTAACAGATATAAACGGCTGTACCGCAACAGCATCTTATACTTTAGAATCTCCAGATTTAGAAATTATTGACATTGCCAGTACCGCTACTTCTTGTAATGGCGCGGATGATGGAACAATTTCTTTCGGCGTAGTCGGTGGAACGACTCCATATACAGTAGTTGTAATGGGAGACACACCGTTAACCGTTGATGCAGGGACGACTTATAATTATAGTGGTGTTGCAGGTGGTGTTTATTTGGTAACCATAACAGATGGTGCAAATGAAACGGTGACGACGACCATTGAAGTAATGGAAGCAGACCCGATTACAGTAGAGGTTGTTAAAGTAGTGGATGCTGTTCCAAATGGTGTAGGTAGTATTGAAATTGCGCAACCAGTGGGGGGAACTCCTCCTTATTCCTACCAATGGAGTAATGCATTTACTGGACAAAACCCAACTGGATTGCCTCCTGGTAATTATTCTTTAACGATTGAAGATGCGGCTGGATGTTTTGTTACTTTAGAAAATCTTGCAACTGTTTATCAATTAGAAATAACAGACTCCGAAATCAGTAATCCACCATGTAGCGATAATCCAGTTGGTAGCGTGTCCATCACGGTTCCAAGTGTTATCAATAATCCACCATTTAGCTTCGCGTGGGAAGATGCTTTAGGCAATTCAGTAGGCGATGATTCTATCCTCTTATCGGGTGTTGCTGGAGGAAGCTATACCGTGACGGTGACAGATGCGTGTGGGACTTCATTTGCACAAACCTTTGTCGTTGTGCCAGAATCCAATTTAGAATTGGATATGGAAATCATGTCTTTTTTTAATGGTTTTAACATTCGATGTAATGGCGGAAATTCCGGCTCTATTCGAGCAGACATAGCTAATGGAACGCCACCTTATACTTATATTTGGAGTACTGGCGCGACAACGGAAACTGTAAATGACTTGCCTGCAGGAATGTATAGTGTAACGGTGACAGATGCCGCTGGGTGTACTACAACAGGTGAGGCAACATTAATTGAACCAGATGTTATTACTGCTAATTTCCTAATTGATTCGATTTCTTGTAATGGTCAGGATGATGGTTTTATTACAGCAAATGTGACAGGAGGCGTCAGTGCTGGCGGTTACGATTTTGACTGGAATAATGGAGAAACAGATAACACCATCGGCCCAATCGGCCCAGGTAATTATTCTGTAGAAATCACTGATGGCAACGATTGTGATGTAGACGTAGCGGTTCCATTACCAGAGCCAGAAGTTTTAGACTTTACTTTTGCAACCACGCCAGTTACGGAAACAGACTTAGGGTCTATCCAACTCTTCCCTACGGGCGGTACGCAACCATATTTTTATACTTGGCCAGCAGGCGTTGAGGGAGAAGATTTAGTGGAAGATTTAAATTTTGGAACGTATGCCGTCATTGTCACAGATGCCAATGGATGTACCAAAATGAATACGGGCATTCAAGTTGATTTAAATACGGATTGTTTTCAAGGCTCGCCAGTCATCACACCTAATGATGATAGCTTAAATGACTTTTTCCAAATTTCTTGTAACGAAAGAGTACAAAATTTAGAAATCTATAATCGCTGGGGACAACTGGTTTACGAAGCAGATACCTACTCCAACGAATGGGGCGGAACAACGCGTCGAGGCTCAGATGTACCCGAAGGTACGTACTTCTACATCTTCGAATATGTAGATGTTAATACAGGTGACACCGAACAAAAACGTGGCTATGTCACCCTTCTTAGAAATTAAAAAAAATTGACTGAATTAAGTACTCGGACATAATTATTCGTGGAATTTTGGGACTAAGATTTTTTTTCTCCACTTCGGTCGAAATGACAGTTTAGTTTTTCTTTAAAAATCCTTTAATAGCCGTAGTTATTGAATGATTTTTAAAGGAAAAATAGCGAGAAAAGATAGTTCTAAAAACCGCTAATAAATGTGTCCGCGTACTTAATTAAATATTCAAATTATTTTTCCAATACCGATAAAAGAATTGAACATGAAAAAGTTTTTTATACTCCTCATAATGACTGTTTCCGCCTTGGCTGTACAAGCACAGGAACAAGCAGCGGTTTTTGACCATTATATCGTTGCGCCCATCTTAATGACGCCTGCGGTTGCAGGATTTGATGGCAAGCACCAAATTCAAATGAATCTAAAATCCGCTTGGGTGGGTTTTCCGGGTTCTGCCAAAACGTATGGTATTCAGTATCATGGTCCAATTGGCAAAATTTTAGGATTGGGTGTTGGTATCCTTTCTGAAAATATTGGCAATACGATGCTGACGCGTTTTCAATTAAATTATGCCGCTCGTTTTGAGATTAATGAAATTGCGAAATTAGGCGTAGGTTTTTCAACAGATTTCTCTAGAAAAACTTTAGCGCGTTCCGTCCTCGAATCTGATTTGTACGACGAAGGTGATGTCCGGGTAGAAGATGCCGTTGATGGTGAAAATATTTTTGATGCAGCCCTGGGTTTTTGGGGAACATTCAATGACCAAACCTATATTGGTTTGACTTTCCCAAATTTGGTGGTCGCTAAAATTGGAGACATCGAAACGGAAAGCCAGAATGGTACTTTCTTTAAATCCGTTATTTTTAATTTAGGTCATAAATTCGACGTTTCCAGTTCTAATTTAACCTTAGAACCGTCCTTAATGATTCGAAAGATGTTGGACGTGCCGATTCAAGCACACTTCAACATTGTTGGTGGATTTATGGACGAACAATTGTTAGCCGGTTTGTCCTTTCAAGCAGGTACAGGCGGCGCAATGGGTTTGCTATTAGGTACAAAAGTCGATGTTTTCAAAGTTTATTATAGCTATGGATTGGGCTTCTCCAATTTCCAACAATATAGTAATGGTTCACACGAAATTACCGTGGGCTTTGCATTCGATAGCGGCAAAAAGAAATACGACCGAGATTAAGAGCATGTTTAAAATTTTACCGAACTGATAATCAATAGTTTATGGTTCTGACAATAAATTAGCAAAGGAATATATCGAGATACATGACTGCGCTAATTTGAAGTCAGGTTCATAAA
>CAYUNA010000079.1:0-10040 GCA_964445895.1 uncultured Saprospiraceae bacterium
CAAATAAATTCAAACCCGCTGCTTCGCGTTCTTCGTTCATTTTATCAAATCGGTCGCGCCGAATAACTGCCTCGCCCCGCAATTCTACTTTTTGAATATCAAATTGAGAAAATTTTGCCCGCAACGGTACTGATTTCATTGACCTCGCGTTTGGCGTCATCTCCTCCCCTTTTTGCCCATCACCACGCGTGGCAGCACGCGCCAATAAGTCGTTTTCATAAACCAATGCCAAACTTCCTCCATCAAATTTTGGCTCAACCACATATTCAATATCCACGCCTTCTTCAATCATCGCCAACTTCCTAATCTGCGTATCAAAATCATTTAAATCTTCTGCATTGTAAGAATTTCCCAGCGACAACATTGGCGTCAAATGCTCTACCCGCGGGCTATCTTCCGTCAAATCACTTGATACTCGCTGTGTCGGAGAATCTGCTGTTTTCAAATTGGGATACGCCGCTTCGAGTGCTTCTAATTTTTTGTACAAACTATCGTATTCAAAATCTGTCAGCACGGCGTCATTTAAAATATAGTACCGCCATTCGTGATAAACGATGACTTCGTGGAGAGATTCAATTTGAATTTTTGCTAAGTCTTCTGTTGTAGCGTTGGCCTCTGCTAGCAGTTTTTTAGATAAATCGAATAAAGTGCGTTGTTGTGGTGCGGTGTATTTCATTGGAATATATTTAAGTAACTTGGATTGTCAATTCGAGCAGCGGCTCTATTGTATTTAAAGCGCAAATAAATGAAATTTCATAGTTTTTTAATCAAATATTTTAAATAAATTAAAAAATATTTGCTACCGCAACAATACGACATCTCGGAGACGTTCTTGGTGCTAATGCTTCAAATCAGAATTTTGAACATTCTTTAAAATAATTTAAGCCCGCCATTTTAAATCACAATGACGAGCTTAAATTATTTTTCTACACAGAATTCTACTCACTCACCACAAAACGAATCGTTTTCCAATGCGTCGCCTTCCCTTCCAATTGAATCATGTACACGCCTGGCGGCAAATCCGACACTTCAATTTTCGTCTCCACTGCATCCACTTCAATGCTACCATTTTGCCACATTTCGCCCATCACATCAACAATTTGATAATTAGAAAATAGGTTCTTTTCCGTTTTGACATACAACCGATGTTCAGTCGGATTGGGGTAAACACTCGCCCGGTCAACTTTATAAACATTGGTATATTGACTGCCTGAACTTCGATAAATATTATTGCCAGCTCTCGACCGCGCTTTTTCAATCAACATCCTACAAAATCCAGAATACTTCGCTTCTTTATCTTCGCCTAATTTGGCAATAGGACTAAAAGCGTCGCGGGAAGCACTATGGTCTGCTGTACTTTTTTTCACTTCCGACAAATAGAGCGCGTATGCTTGCCAATAATCTTCATAAATTGCTCTTTCGTTCGGGGCTAAACATTCCGCTACCTTTTTGTAATAAGCATCGGTTGGCTTGAGTGGCGTATAAACTTTATCATCGTTTCCTCCGCCTCCAGTTCCTGTTCCCGTTGGTTCTCCTGGACGGCTGCAGCCCGTTGGTTCTTCTTCTAAATAATCCGAAAAATCAAGCGCAACATTGCCGCTACCGACGTTTATGGAATTAAAATCGTCGTATCCGTCACTTAGTTCCATATCACAAAATCCCGTAAGACCAATTTGACCGTTTTCTTGCGTAATATATCTAAAAACACTTGGTGGACTTTCGCCCCAATAATTGTTGGTTGCGTTGATTGGCGTTCCTCCCAAATTCAATTTATAATAGCACAATTCCAAAATTTTACTCTTACTAAAATCTGGATTTTCAATTAAAACATTTGGAGCGACTTCGCTTCCACCATCCATATTGAGCAACAAATCGCGCCCCCGAATACCAATTACATTTTCAATAAGTAGCGCGCAATCCAGCGTAATCATTGGATAAGGTCCTTCGTTGGGTATGTAATCACCTGCTACGCCAAAAATCCCCGTGAGGTTGTTTTCCAAAGTCGCTTTGCCAATCAAATCAACGGTAGTATTCGTTAGTGCTAACTGTACATCATCTTCAATATCATCCTGTAAGAAAATGCCGATACGATTGTCATAAATATTGCCCCCATTCATCACAAAATCCGTCGCGCCCCATATCTCTAATCCAATATCGTAATTGCCGATACGGGAGTTGGTTAAATAGCAATTGTTGACGATTTCTAAATGCACCCCTTCACCAAAACCAATTAGGTCTGAATTGGTCAAATTCATTTCTGTATTCCAAATCCGAATATTATCTAAACTTTCTGCATAAACGCCACGCTTACAGTTGCTAAAATCACCTTCAAAAATAAAGACATTTTCATCAAGATAATAATCCGTCAAGAATCTGGCAGAAATACCCACTTCAAAATTAGAGAAACTACTGCCCCCAATAAAAACAAACCGCGCGCCATCCGCATCAATCGCCGTGCTATTGGGATGTCCCGTAAATTCTACCTGAGAAAACCGTCCTGCTGCATCTTTCGTTAAATCAATCTGACTACTCGACGTATATTCTATTTCTCCATTCCGCAGATAGCATTCATTTTTGTTGATATTCAAATGTACCCCGTCGGATAATTTGAGAAAACGGTAGCCTTTGGCATAGCCATCAATTTCAAAATTGGTGTCTCCAACCAGTTCAATGTTTGCATTGGGATGAAAGTCAAAATACCCCGTACCGCTGTACTCAAACTGCCCATCAAGCACCAACTCTGCCACATCAGGCGTGTTGTCAGGGTCGATAATCGGGCCGCCCAATTTGATATTACAAGGTGCGTCTTCTATCGCATCTGGTCCCGAACCCGCCCATAGTTGTACCTGCGCGCCACCATTGAGGATGAGCTGGCCGCCGGGTTGTACCCATATTTGACCGTTGTTCCAGGGGCGAAGCTGTCCGTTGTTTTCGACGCGTAGGATGCCGCCGGCTTCTACGATGACTTGGGCATTCCAACTGCAATCGAGGAGACCGCCGGAGTGGATGATGACTTCTGCGCCAGACTTGATGATAAACCGAGAGTTCTTATCTATTTCAATCTTCCCTCTTACATTAAATGTTACATCTTCCCATAAATACACATCCGATGTATTTCCTCCATCCGCTGCCCATTCACCAATCGTCATTTCTCCTGTGTCAGTAATATTGACGATTACATCATCTGCTTCATCATCACATCGACCTTTCTGAAAATGTAAATCAAAGTGAGAAGGAACGTCACTTTGAGGATTATTGATGTTGTTGATAAATCCAATTCTATCTTGTCTATTTGCCCAGAGCCTTCCTCCTTCTGAAATAGACATGCTATAATTGACAATATTATGTGTTTGTCCCATTCTTACATTAGGGTTAGAATTTAGCGATGCCCTGCCAAAATTAAAGGTTTGCGTCAAGTCGTTATCATTTCCTGCAAGAGATCCTACTAAATCATCATTTGAAATTAACGCAAATAGAAAAAGTTGAGCATTTCTCGGATGAAAAGTAACATGTTCTTGGTTTTCCTGATTCACCCCAAAAGATGGTCGGCTATCATCTGGAGAAGCAATAAATCTGTCTGATACCGTTAATCCATCTTCTAATATTGTCTCTTCATCTGATACATCAAAATAAGGGTCTAAATCATTCGGCGGCACTAAATCTAATGCACTTACCGTCGGAATAAAACAAAAGGTAATAGCATCAATCGTCGCTAACTCAAGATTATCGCCAGCGAAAGCTTCAACATCTTCAAGTTGAAACAGCTTTGGGTCTGGCTTATTAGGCGAAATTCCACCGGGCGCATTGTCTAATGCAATTAAATCAAATCTACTTGGGTCTGCGTTTAATTCCTTATCTTCTACTTTTACTTTAATCAAATGAAAAAGGTAATTAAATGTTTCAAAATCATATATCTTTTCATTGGGGGTTGTTTTCATGGCATAAATATCTACTTCCATTCTTGCTTTACTATTAGAAATAAAAGGAAGAACCGTGGTTATTAATTCTTGCCCAAACTCACCAATTGCTATTAAGTCCTCAAAACCTCCTAAATCAACACATTCATAAATCACATTTGCTATATCACCAGTACCAATATCCAACTTTATCATTCTATCGCCCTCTTGCAGCGTAAGTGTCTCGCTAATCGTATTGTCTTCTTCTAATTTTCTTTGTAGCGCGCCACTATTTGAACCATTGGAAATAGCAAATAACTTAAAATCTTGTGGCGGCCCAAAAGCATCAATTTCTGCCATTAGTGCCTTATGAGCATTTGACCCTGGTTCATGTAGCACATGGTTGATTAACATCTGTCGAACACCCGGTGAACGAATAACGATGTCAGCTTTTCTAATTAAAGGAACAAAATGATTTAAAACAAATCCGTGATTAATGAAAAAGCTACCCCTAAAGTTATTTATATCAAGTGCTAATTGCTGCATCCCCAAAGGAATATTCGCTCCCCGCAATGGTGAATCAAAGGTCATCAATATCTCCGTCTCATGCTCAATATTGTTATTTTCCATATCCAAAAGCGCATATTTACTTATCAATCCGCCCATGCTTTCTCCAAAAACTACATTCTTCTCCACGCTGCCATTCAACGCTTTGCGGTTATTGATTTCTTCTATCACCGCCTGCAAAACCGCTGCATTATCCTGTATCGTTGCCGTTGGATTGGCAAAATCTACATAGATGAGGTCGTAGCCGCTGTTTTCTAAAGCATTTAATAAGTTTACACCTCCATAGGTTCTATTGAACTTTCTTCTAAAATAGTCAGGTTTCTGATTACTAAACCCCAAATCATCAAAATCAGGATTAAATCCCTCCACAAAGATAAACGGCTTGCGAATCTCGGTATCTCCATCTCCACAAAAGGTAAATATAAAGATAGAATCAAAACCAATAACAGAATTGCTTTCAATGGTAAAGAAGTCATTGGCTTCTTCATCGTATCGGGTTTCCACTATTTCCGCAGGTTCTGGTCTTTCTAAAACGGCAAAAACACAATGCGCCTGATAAACGCTGCCGTCGCTATAAGTAAAGCGAATGGCAATCTGGGTTTCACCGATAAAATCACCGTAATCCGCGGTAATCGATTCCTCAAAATTAACCGTTTGGTAGCCATTGCCATCCCCTAAATCTAATTCTAAATTGGTCACCGTTTCCGAAAAATTAGACAAATATAAAGAAGCGGGAATGTGAAAACTCATTGTTGGATAGACCGTTGCGTTGATGACTGTAGATGCAAAAAAGGTCGTTTTGGACTCATACGGATTGGTTGGGCGATTGGGAACGTCATGCAACTGGTCACCGTCATAGGTAAACAATCCGTCGTCGAGCCCACTTGAGAGCATTTTGTGATAATGAAAGGCAGCAACCGTGATGGGAATCGAAGCCGTTAAACTGGCATTGTCCACGGCATTCATGTAACCATCTGGAGCTGGAGGCAGTAACATCTCGTCAAGACAACTGCCCATCACGGTTGCATACGCAGTGCCGTAGGTGTTGATGGTCATGCGATTGCTATCGTCGATGCTCTGTCCATCTAACTTTTCTAAATCTATTAATTGGGGCGATACATCCCAGAGAAATCCAGAGGTGACTTCCGAAAAATCAATGTGTTCCATGACGTGCTGCATGGGGCTTTCCTGTGCTTTTAGGCATAGGGGTAGTAGTATCAGCAGTAGCTGAATGAGTTGTTTCATTTTAAAAATATTTTGATGTTAGAAAATAGAAAGTCCTCAAAATGAGGTTCTCTCATTTTGAAACACTTTTTTTGTATTTATTTAATTTTTAATTCCTATATTTAGCATCAATTCTTCCATCTGTGATATAAAGGGTATCGTTTCCATTCTTTTCTATAAGTGTAAACTCGAAAGTCCCAGAAATAGTCTGCATTTCTAAATCAAGGTGGCTAACTTCAAAAAAATGGGCAGATGTAGTATCTATAATATAAGATTTACTAGTATTAAAGTTTGTATAGATTTCAATGGGAGCAAATATATCTTCTTCTAAGATTTCATATTCTCCAATTTCGGTTATATCAGGTACTGCAAAAGAAAAAAATTCATTCCTTGAATTAGTAATAATTAATGCTTGCAATGTTAAAAAGGAATCTTCCTCGTCAAAAAGAACATCCAGTTCATCTTCAACGCTATTGGGAGTCATAGCCACCCACGGCTCTCCATTCACCATACATCCAAAAGTATTCAACCCTTCGGAAGTAATCGGCGGAAGCGTTACAACGGTCGGCGTGGCATCGTCGTCATTGCAAGAGATGAAAAATAAGGTTGTGAGTAAGCATAAAGGAAGTAATGATTTCATGTTTTGCATATTTTTTAGTGTTGAGGATGTTGGAGTTTTATCTTAGTCTCTATATTTAGCGTCGAATTGACCCTCTGTTATTTTTAGAGTATCGTTCCCCCTAAAAACTGTAAATTCAAATGTTCCGGAAACAATCTTTTCAGTTGTATTAAAAGTATTTAATTTTAAACTTCTTACTTTAGAAGTATCCAAAGTATAAGATTTACTATTTTTCCAGTCCCAAAAAATTCCATTAGGGTCAATTCCTGGTATTTGGTACTCTTTTTCTTCGTTTACATTAAGAACACCAAAATTAAATTGCTCATCCTTATTCGATGTAACTAATTTTGCATGGAGTTGAAGTTCATCGTTGAAAGGATTAAAAATAACATCCAATTTATCATCGATATTGTTATTGACTTGCGCCACCCACGGTTCTCCATTCACCATACACCCAAAAGTATTCAAGCCTTCGGAGGTGATTGGCGGTAGCGTTACAACTGTCGGCGTAGCATCGTCATCATTGCAAGAGATGAAAAATAAGGTTGTGAGTAAGCATAAAGGAAGTAATGATTTCATGTTTTGCATATTCATTTGGTTTTTGGGTGTCAAATACAGCCCGAGGTCTACTAGTATGTAAAATTCAAATCAAAGCGGCCATCAGTAACAATAATGGTATCAGTACAAGTAGAAGTTGAGAAAACAGTAAATTGGAACGTGCCTTTGATTTTTTGGTCTAATTCATTAAATTCTGTAACATGTACTTCATGAATCTTTGTGGTATCAACATCATAGCTATTGCATAAAAAACCACTTACGGGAGGGCTACCAATTAAAATCGGAAAAGTACCTTCTGATTTAAGCACCTTACTAGCAACGTTGATACTTCCTGACGATTCTGATTCATTACTTACTGCAAAAATCAATATAGCATCTCCAAACTCACTATACCGAGCGGATACAGGACTGTCTGAGCCAAAAACAACGGAGCCTCCCCCATCACCTTTGGGTGTCCATCTTTCGCCATTGATTTTGCAACTAAATTTGTCGCCGTAGTTAGTGCCGCCGAGTGGGCCTTTTTCGCAGCCAGCGAAGATAAGAAATATAGAAATTAATAGAAAAGGAAATAATTGTTTCATTGGTTTAAATTTTTTTGATGAAAAAAGAACATCGAAAGTTAACATAAAAAACCGAAATTCTTTGAGCGCATCATCCTTTATTTTTCGAATACGATGTAAATATACGCCATCAAAAGAACAGGAAGCAAGCAAGGAGTTGGTATTTTGTGACATTAAACAATTGTCATATTATACATTGTTTTTTTTTGTAAATTGTTAATAGTCAAAAGGTTAAATCATTAATAGTCCAATAAAAATTGACCTATTTATATTGTGTTTTTATCAGCATTCAATTCACAAATCATTTTAGAGGGAAGGAATTTTTGATGAATACTTATCAGCTCGCGTCACATCTTCCTCAATCAAACCTGCTCCTCCACCCACTTCGTCAACTGCACAAAATCCTCCAAAGTCAACTTCTCTGGCCGCTGCTTAAAAAATTCATTGTCTAAAATCTCATTCCCCGAAAGGTAAACTTTCATCGTATTCCGCAACATTTTTCGGCGTTGACTAAAGGCTTGTTTGACTACTTTTTTAAATAATTTGGCATCGCAGCCCAGTTCTGAATCCTCTTTTCGACGCAAGCGAATGACGGCAGATTGCACTTTCGGTGGCGGATTAAAATTCTCCGGACCGACCGTAAATAAATACTCGCCTTCATAATACGCCGCCATCAAAACACTAATCACCCCATACGTTTTGTTCCCCGCAGGCGCAACGACTCGCTCGGCAACTTCCTTTTGAAACATCCCGACCATTTCTGGAATTTGGTCGCGATAATCCAGCATTTTAAAAAGAATCTGCGAAGAAATATTGTAGGGATAATTGCCAATCAGCGCGAATTGTTCGTCTTGAAAAAATTGTTTTAAATCCAATTTCATAAAATCCGCAGGAATAATCCGCTCATTTAATGCAGGATAGTTTTTTCCTAAATAACCAACCATATCGCGGTCAGCTTCGACCACCAATAAATCAAGGTTGCGTTTGAGCAGATATTTTGTCAAAAAGCCCTGCCCCGGACCGACTTCCAAAACACGAGAGTATCCATTCATTGATAAGCTATCCGCTATTTGCCAAGACAAATCCTCGTTTGTTAAAAAATGTTGACCGTAAGATTTTTTCGCTTTCATACTGCAAAGTAAATGCGAAATTTTGAGGGAAACACCTTTTTTTTAAATTACTTTGAAAACAAGCCTGAAATTTGCACATTTTTAATCTAAGGAACGCAAAATAAAATTATATCCAATTCTGTTTCGGTGCTTATTGTAATTTGTGACAAGCAAAACTTACCTTTGCGAAAATTAAAACACCAGAAGTCAGTTTAGAAGCGTAATTTTCCTGACTTCTGACAACAAAGTGGTCTGACTTATGACCTCAATAAAAATAATCAATGAATAAAATAAAAATAGGCATTACAGTCGGCGATATCAATGGAATTGGTTTGGAAGTGATTTTGAAAACTTTAGCCAATAGTTACCTACGAAATTTTTGTATTCCCATCATTTATGGCTCTTCTAAAGTAGTCGCTTATCATAAAAACATAGTGGATGTAGATGACTTTCATTTTCAGTCGCAAGTCTCCGCTGACCGTGTCCATAAAGATAAAGTTAATGTGATTAATTGCTGGGAAGATACAGTCGATATCCAACTGGGACGTTGCTGTGAAGAAGGTGGGAAATATGCATTTCGTTCATTGCAATGGGCTACGGCTGACTTAAAAGTAGGCTTGATTGACGCACTTGTAACTGCTCCAATTAACAAAAAAGCTATGCAGTTGGCACAGTTTCCTTTCCCAGGACACACCGAGTATTTGAGTCAAGAACTGGAAGGTAATAGTCTGATGTTGATGGTCAATGATAGTCTACGAATTGGTGTTGTCACCAACCATATCCCTTTGAAAGCTGTAGGGGCAAAAATTACTAAGAAATTGGTCATTTCAAAATTGCGTAGCATGAGTCAAAGCCTGAAAATTGACTTTGGCATTGAACGACCATTGATTGCCGTTTTAGCGTTGAATCCGCATGCAAGTGATGATGGTGTGATTGGTGATGAAGAAGAAAAAATCATTCGTCCGGCAATTATTGAATGTAAAAAACACGGCATGATGGCAATGGGACCATTCCCTGCGGATGGCTTTTTTGGTTCAGGGGAATTCAAAAAATATGATGGTATTATGGCGATGTATCACGACCAAGGTTTAATACCATTTAAGACCTTGTCTTTTGGAAATGGTGTTAATTTTACCGCTGGATTGTCGCGTATCCGGACTTCACCTGACCATGGCACGGGCTTCGATATTGTCGGTAAAAACATGGCTGACCCAAGTTCGTTTAGACAGGCATTGTTTTCTGCACTTGACATCGTTCGAAATAGAAATATGTACTACGAGACACGAGAAAACCCGTTGGAACAACATGAGGTTAAAGGAGAAGATACAGACCCAAAGGAGTTGGCGGAGAGTTAAAAACGGTATACGGTAATTTTGTTAAGGAAGTACTCTAATTCATAAATAGTTAACAGTTATGCATAGTGTTCAAAAGTGAGCGCTTGAGGTTGTATCAAAAGGTCTTCTGTCCGCACGCACCCCAAAATATTCTTTTTTAGACGGAGCAAAAA
>CAYUNA010000079.1:10140-11468 GCA_964445895.1 uncultured Saprospiraceae bacterium
TCTTTAGAATTTAATTTTTCTCTTTACGATAAGAATTGCCTTGTGATACAGCTCAAGTTCCCTTCAGCGTTGTCGCAGGTCACGCGCATTGTTAGTATTGGAAGCCAAAAAATTTTAATTCTATTACAACCTATTTTTTAAACAATCCTTACTGGACTATTTAAAATCCAAACGCTGCTTTCATTTTATGATAAATCGCTGTATTCTCATAAATGCCTCCAAATAATTCTGAACCAGGTCCGTATGCAAAAACGGGAATCATCGTAGCGGTATGATAAGTTGATGTAAAACCCGGGACAATGCTATCCATTGTAGAACCAGGATTGATAGCATAGCCTCCCGTTTCGTGGTCAGCGGTAATAATGACTAAAGTTTCGCCATCTTTTTCCGCAAAAGCTAACACTTTTTCAATTGCATTATCAAACTCAATCATTTCTGTAATAATATACTCCGAGTCATTAGCATGTCCGCCCCAGTCAATTTGGGAGCCTTCAATCATTAGAAAAAAACCAGTATCTACTGCAATTTTGTCCAAATAATCAATCGCCATTTCGGAAGCTGGAATTAAATAATCGCGACCTTGTAGAGCAGGTAAGGGGTCTTTGTCAGCAGTTAGGTAACCGAATTTTTTGGAATAATCAATTTTTACATCTTTTAAATCCTCCACAAAATAGTCGGAAATTACGTAGCCTTTCTCACGGAATTCTTCATACAGATTTCGGTCATCCTCTCGTCTATCAAAAAATTTTTTACCACCACCCAGAAAAAAGTCAATGTCTGTTTTTAGAAAGTCAGCGGCGATTGCTTCGTACATTTTACGTTGTTTCTGATGGGCAATAAACGAGGCAGGTGTGGCGTGGACGATGGTTGAAGTCGCTACTAAGCCCGATTTCAAGCCATTTTCCTCTGCTTCCTCCAAAATAGTTTTAACTGCTATTGTATCGGGATTTACGCCGATTGCGCCATTATAAGTTTTGACACCACACGCAAAAGCGGTCGCGCCCGCTGCTGAGTCAGTAATCAAATCGTTGCTAGCATATGATTTATGTAGACCAATAATTGGGAATTTCTCCAAATTTAATTTATTGCCATTCTGGTACATACCAGCCGAAATCTGAGTTAGCCCCATTCCATCACCAATCATCAAGATGATATTTTTAGGAGCAACTTTCATTTCTGGCGCAGGTAAATCTGGTAAGTAAATCGACTTAGAAGATTGTGGTGGACAACCATACAAAAAGAGCACAAAAACGCAGAAGAGTAATTTTTTCATCAAATTTGGTTAAGCTTTTGCAGCATTAGAAACGCGAAATTAGTAAACTAAGATT
>CAYUNA010000080.1:0-11419 GCA_964445895.1 uncultured Saprospiraceae bacterium
CTTTTGCTCCGTCTGAAAAAAAGAAAATCGTGGTGCGGGCGGATAGAAAAAGGTTAAAGAACTGGATTGTATTTGGCAAATCATAAAATTAATGACCAAGTCGAGATGTGTGCATACCGTAGGTATGTAATACAGTGTAACAAAACTTTCTTTACGTTTTGCTCGGCGGCTAAAGCCGCCTCGCTTTTGGGGTTTTAGGGACGAGATTGATTGAGTTTTCCGACGGAAAACTCAATCAATCTCGCCCCTAACTTACCCCTCTAAAAATGGCTTTAGCCATTTTTAGAAAATACAAAAAGACTTTTTACACACTGTAGTAAGTACTTGACACACTACTTCAATCGCCCTAATCCTGCCTTTGCTTGTTGATGTAATCCCGTTTTGTGTTCATCAGGTTTGATGGATAAACATAAATTATACGCAGCTTTCGCGTCCGCTATTTTTCCTTGCTTTTCAAAAATATGTCCTCGTTCTAATGCTGCTCGACAAGCAAAATACCAGCCTTCGTTTTTACCTTCATCGATTGTCGTTTGATAAAAACCAAGCGCGTAGCGGTACTGTTGCAACTCATGAGTTATCCGCCCCATTCGATAACTGCGTTCCAATTGTGTTTTCTTCGTTTTAAAATCCGTTTCGCATTGCGTGCTCAACAAATCGTAGGCTTTTTGAAAATGTCCTCCATCGAAAAGTAGCCGGGCTTTTAATAAATAAGTGTTAGGAATTTCACCTGCTTTTGCTTCTTTCAAAGCACTTTTGTCGCTACCAACGACGGTTGTTCCCTTAGACTTCACTAAATTATTGTATCGTTGATATTCACTTTGATTATTGAAAAGTAAGGCATGCCACGCTAATTTTTGATAGGCATCTTTGATGAAGTTTTTACCACCAAATCGGTTCACATATTTTTTTAAATACACATCAGCATCTCTGTCCAAGCGTTGTAATTTTGCCAAACCCAACATATAATCCAAATAATAAAATGAATGATATGCTCCACCTGACGGACGATTTTTTAGAATCGCAATCGCATCGTCTCCCCTACCCGTCCGCATCGCAATATTTGCCATAATGAAAGTTCCCATTAGGCTTTTTTGTGGATTTAGTTTTCCTGTATTGATAATTTTCCAAGAAGCATTTGCATCGTTGCCAAGGTGCAATAAAAGGTAACTATATAACACATAAATTTCTTCTTCATAAATAAAATCATTGCGTTGGGCATAGACGATAACTTCCTCCAATTCTCGTTTACCTTGTTCAAAAGTACCTTCTAATGAACTCAACATTTCCACCATCCACCGATAGTTGTCTGGAATCGTCCCGACAGCTGCGTGCAAAATCCCCAATTCCTTTTTATTGGGCATAAAATCGGGGAATTTTTCTACATTTTTGGTCAATAATTTAAACGCTTTATTGACTTCAAAAGCCGCGGTTGCATATTCCTCAAATTTCAACCGTGCCATCGCCCAGTGCAAGCGCGTGGTGGCTTGGAGGTATAAATAATAAGGAGAATTTTCGTCGCCGTCTTTTATTTTATCCAGGCGGCGGTCTTTATTTTCTTCCAGTCGCTCAAATTCTGCTTCTTCCTCATTGATATACACCCGAAAAAAATCTAAGTAGTTTTCAACATGATAAACCATGAGGTTTTCGCCATCTTGCATTCTTTCTTGTACAATCAGGGCTTCAGCTTCCTCAAAACGAAGTGCCAATACCTTTTTGTACGCTTTTTTTAAATTGGGCGACCAAGTAAAATGCTTTTTGGCAGATGCTGCAAATCCAACAAGAAGGAAGAAGGAAAAAAGGAAAAATTGTTTCATAAAAAGGTTTCGACGCAGCTGCCCCCGACCCCTAAAGGGGAGTACTTTTGTTGCAGATGATGGAGTATTCAAATGTAAGTACTCGGACATAATTATTCTATGAATTTTAGAGCTAAGATTTTTTCGATAGTTTTTCTTTAAAAATCCTTTAATAGCCGTAGTTATTGAATGATTTTTAAAGAAAAATATCGTAAAAAGATAGCTATAAAAACGTAGAATAAATATGTCCGGGTACTTAAGAGCATGTCTAGTTTTTAAATACTTGTTTTTCAGGAAATAGGAAAAACTATACATACGCTAAGTACGATTCTTTGACTCCAAAAATAAAAAATCTCGAATGTACTCCCCTTTAGAGGTCGGGGATACATCCACTATTCTTTAAACGTAAAAAGGGCTGGAAATTCACGTTTCCAACCCTTTTTTATCTTTTTTTTAAGATTTCAACAATTATTCTGCGGCTTCTACCGGCTCTTTACCAACTTGCAAAATATTGTCATCCACCAACACGCGACCGCAGTGTTCACAAGTCAACACTTTTTTGCGCTGCCCGATTTCTAACTGCAATTGTGGTGGAACTTTGTTGAAACAACCGCCACAAGAATCTCGTGTCACCGTCACTACACCCAAACCATTACGGTAGGCTTTCGTCACTCGGTCGTATCCTTTTAGCAAACGGTCGTCAATTTTTTTACGCGCACGTTCTACTTTTCGCTTCAGTTTCTCTTCTTCTTTTTCCGTCTTTGCGATAATTTTTTCTAACTCTACTTTTTTCGCTTCCAACGCTTCTCGCTTAGCTGCCAAACGTGCTTCCGCTGCTACCAACGTTTCTTTTTTACCTTCTAAAAACGACCCGCCTTCACGAATTTTCTTTTCAGACAATTGGATTTCCAACTTCTGCATCTCAATTTCTTTCGAAAGAGCATCGTACTCCCGGTTGTTTTTCACGTTATCCATTTGCTTTTGGTAACGGTCAATCAATGCCGTGGATTCCTGAATGTTCGCATTGTGGCGACTCATCTCACCTTCGAGGTCATCAATATTATCTGCCAAACGGCGCACACGAGTTTCTAAGCCCGCGATTTCGTCTTTCAAATCGTCAACTTCCATTGGCAATTCTCCTTTCAAAATCTCGATTTCACTCAATTCTGTGTCGATGAGTTGCAATTCATATAGCACTTTTAGCTTTTCAGCTACTGATAGTTCTTTTGCCATTCTTTATAAATAATGTAATCGCCCAAGGGCTGATTTATTTAAAAAAAAATCATCTGAACCAACCAAATGAATTTGGTGGTTACAAGTAATTTACTGGATTGGTATTTACTTTCGTAAAATGGGGTGCAAAAGTAGTAAATTTTTTAGAAATAAGCCCATGTAATAATTCAATTGTGTATTGTTCGCTTTCATAATGCCCAATATCAGCAATAATAATGTTGTTATCTGCATCAAAAAACTCATGATATTTGTAATCGGCGGTGATAAAAATATCCGCTTTTTGTCGAATTGCCGCATGCAAAAGAAAGCCTCCCGAACCACCACAAACGGCTACGGTCGATATGTCTTTTTCTAAAATATTGGTGTAGCGAACACAACCCGCCTGCATTGTTTTTTTCAATAATTTTAAAAATGCCATAGGTTTCATTGGCTTGTTCAAGTTACCAATCATACCACTGCCAATTTCAATACTTGAGTTTTCAATAGGCATCACATCATACGGCGGATTTTCTGCTGGATGATTCTGCTGCAAAGCTGCTAATATTTTGCCTTGGACACCTGTCTCAAAAACCACTTCTAATTTCATTTGCGCGCCCACTTGCCCATCTACTGTACCGACTCCTAAAGTAGCGTAACTTGTTTGGTCAAAACCATTGACTTGCCCCGCCCCTGCTGCAAAGAGAGCATCTCTCAAAGATTCGCTATGCGTTGCGGGCACGAAAGTAAAGAGTTTTTTCAAGTGTCTCTTTGGTGCTAAAATGCGGGTATTTTCCAAGCCTAATTTTTCTGCAATTTTTCCATTGACCCCATTGCGATACACGTTGTCCAAGTTGGTATGGATAGCATAAATGGCTACGTCGTTTTTGATAGCTTTCATTACTGTACGTTCCACATAGTTGCGTCCGTTGAAACGTTTCAAACCTTTAAAAACGATGGGATGGTGAGCGACTACGACGTTGCAGCCGAGTTCAATGGCTTCGTCAATAATCGCTTCGGTGGAATCCAAACAGACCAAAACGCCGGTGATTTCTGCATTGGGATTTCCGACGATTAAGCCAGAGTTGTCGTAGCTTTCCTGATAACTGGAGGGTGCAATTGATTCAAGATAGGTGGTTAGATTTTTTATTTGCATTTAAATTCATTTTTTTATTTATTAGACTTTACGAATGAGGTTGAGTGAGATTAAAAAAAGCAAGTCTCAATCCGTTCAAATCTCATTCATAAAGCCTATTCATACCCCAATATCCGCAACATCTCCTCTGGCTGTTGCTCGCCCCGGTATTCTTTATCCACCAAATTTCCCTTAGAATCCTTATAAACCACAATATGTTTCGGCGAAGGAATCAGACAATGTTTGATTCCACCGTAGCCACTCAACGCATCTTGATAAGCTCCCGTATGAAAAAAACCAAGGTACAATTTTTCCGGATCATCTGTAGGATAAGCGGGCAAATAAACCTGCCCCTGTTGCGCTTCCGAATTGTAGTAGTCGGAATTGTCACAAGACAAACCGCCGATATTGACGCGCCGATATTCGTTATTCCATTTGTTGATGGGCAACAAAATAAACCGTTCGCCAATTCCCCAGGCATCAGGTATCGTATTCATCAATGAGTTGTCAATCATATACCACAATTCCGAGTCATTTTGGCGTTTCTGACCCAATACTGAAAAAATAACCGCACCACTTTCTCCTACGGTATATTTTCCAAATTCTGTAAAAATATCAGGTTCTTGTACTTCCTCTTCCTCGCAAATTTCCATGATGGTTTTGACTATCTCTTTTATCATATATTTATAATCAAAATTTGAACCAAGAGAGTTGCGAATCGGCATGCCACCACCAATATTTAGGGCTTTTAACGAAGGACAAACCTTTTTTAATTCACAATACAATTTAACTGCTTTCCTCAATTCGCCCCAGTAATATAGTGTATCCTTAATGCCTGTATCAACAAAAAAATGCAGCATTTTAACTACGAAATTAGGATTATCAGCCAGTTTTTCTTTGTAAAAATCTAAAACTTCTGAGTTTCGAATCCCTAATCGAGAGGTATAAAATTCAAAATTGGGTTCTTCTTCTGTGGCTACCCGAATACCAATTTTGCAAACACCATTCACCTTTCCTTCGAACTGAGATAATTCCTCTTTATTATCCAAAACTGGCGTAACGTTACTATAACCATCATTAATTAGTGTACTGATTTTATCTACATAATGGTTGGGTTTATAACCGTTGCAGATAATGATGGTATCTTTTTTTATTTTATTTTTTTTCACCAATTGGCGAATTAAATCTACATCAAAAGCAGACGAAATTTCCAGCTTCACATCATGCCGAAGTACTTCATTCAAAACATGACTAAAATGACAACTTTTGGTGCAATAACAATAGTTATATTTACCACTATATCCAATAGATTTTATGGACCGATTGAACAGGTTACGCGCTCTTTTTATCTGTGAACCTATTTTTGGCAAATAGGTCAATTTGAGTGGCGTTCCGTATTTTTCAATCAAATATTTTAGTGGAATGCTGTTAAAAACAAGATATCCCTCGTCGATATCGAAACCCTCTTGTGGAAAATAGAAGGTTTGGTCAATCAAATCAAAATAACGGTTTGTCAATGTTGATGCTGATTAAAAAGTTTATAAATTTGATTTCGTTAATTATTACCGCAAATAAATGAAGTAATTTGCTTATTTAAATTAAAATCGACTGTTATTTTTACAAAAAAATATAAAAAAAACGCGCACGAAAATTTTTATTTCAAAACGTTCCCTATCTTCACGCCATATTTTTTGAAAAACAATCCAATTTTATAATTATCGTACTATGGAAGAAACGCAAACATATCTCGAAAAAGGAGTTGAAATGGCTATGGAATTCGCTCCCAAATTAGCCGGAGGACTTTTGGTTTTATGGTTAGGTTTTTGGGTCGCTAACAAATTGAGCATTCTCATCCGAAAAGCATTAGAACGGTCTAATTTTAGCTTAGAAATATCTTCATTTATTGTCTCGTTGGCTACTGTAGGCATGAAGGTAATGGTCTTGTTGAGTGCAGCAGGCATTGTTGGTTTTGATACTTCTTCGTTGGTTGCAGTGATTGCAGCGGCGAGTTTTGCGGTAGGGATGGCGTTACAAGGAGGGTTAGGAAACTTAGCATCTGGAATTTTGATTTTAGTTTTCAAACCTTATAAAGTCTACGATTGGATTGAAGTGCAAGACAAGTTTGGAAAAGTAGAAGAAATTCAAATTTTCAATACCATCATGGTTACCCCTGGATTAAAAACATTGATTATTCCTAATGGTCAGGTTACCGATAGTATCGTTACCAATTTTTCTCGACAAAATTACATTCGAATGGAGCTTAATGTAACGATGCCTTATGCAGAAAGTTATCCGCGCGTTGAGGAAATCATCATGGGGGTTTTGAAGAATACGCCTGGGGTTTTGGAGTCACCTGCGCCAGAAGTTGGTATTGAAACTTACGATTCTCATAACATGGTCATTGCTGTGCGTCCGTATGGCGTTCCAGATGATTTTTGGAATGTAACGTTTGAAGTACACCGCCGCATCAAAGCCGCATTTAGTGAAAACGACGTGAAAGTAGCTTACTCTGAAGGAGTAGAACTAGGCCCAATTGGTGCGTAAAACCCCGTTAATATCGACTCTATGGATATTCGAAATGAGCTGATAACTAACCGTTCAAAAGCCAATATTGTGCGCATTGCTCAATATATCGGTAATGATTCAAAACGGTTTCAGACCTTATTTGACTTGTTTTTAAATGATATTCCTCGTGTCAATCAACGGGCAGTTTGGGCTATGATTCATTGTGTAGAAGCACATCCAAATTTAATTTATCCACATTTAAAGGTGCTTTTAAATAACCTTCATCAGCCGAACCTTCACAATGCAATTCGACGCAATACGACTAAGATTTTATCTGAAATTGAAATTCCAAAACAACATCAAGGACAAGCTCTGGATATTTGTTTTAATTATTTATTGTCGATGCAAGAACCAATTGCAGTGAAGGTGTTTTCTATGCAGGTTGTATTTAATATTAGCAAAACTGAACCTGATTTATTGCGAGAATTGGCGGCAGTGATTGAAGACCAAATGCCGTATGGGTCGGCAGGATTCAAAGTAAGAGGGAATAGAATTTTAAAAGGAATTCAGCAGATTTTAAACGACTAAAACTAAATAGCTAAAGCAACTTTAGTCGTACTACTATTTTTTTTTTCAATTGTCTTTTCAAGCCAATTTAAAATTTTGCCATCATCTGGAACACACTTCTGGCAAACGACGACTTCATCAACAAGTACAGCGGGAATCCCCGTGACATCGTATTTTAAAATATCATCCAACACGCTAATCACCTGAATATCAGCAACAACGGATAGTTTATTTACTGCTTTTGTAACTTTATTTTCCAGTTCCTTTCTGCGAGTATTGTTAACTCCTAATATCTTTATTTTCATGTATACGTTTTTATGGCATAAAAGTCACCATTTTGAAAAGTAAAAAAAATGACGTGTATCATTTTTTAGGGTGATTTGCATCAAATTTCAGACTTGGTAATTTTTATTAACTTGCCAACAAATTTTAAGAAATGAGTAGTTTTTATCATCCAAATGAAGTATTTAACCCAAGAGCTGCCGAAAAAGAAAACTTACTGCGACTCAATGCTGTGATTCAAAATGCCCATGACGGAATTATTACTTTTAACGAAGAAGGTATTTTGGAAAGTATGAATCCTGCAGCAGCAAAACTTTTTGGTTGCCAACCTGAAGATGCAATTGGCAATAGCGTAGGAATGTTGTTGGAGGCTACTTATGGGCGTAACTATGACCAAATTCAAATGTTTTTGCAACAAGATTTGAATAAAATTATTGGTTCAGGACGTGAAATGAAAGGACGACGAAAAGACGGAGCTACGTTTCCTTTCAGGTTTAGTGTAAGTCAAGTCAAAATTAATAACCGTAAATTATTTACAGGGATTTTGCATGATTTAGCAGAGCAAAAAATGGCGGAAAAAAAGATGTGGCAGGAAAAAGAGCGCGCCAAAAAATATTTAGATGTAGCCAACACAATGATGGTCGCATTGGATAAAAATGGTCGAGTAGAGTTGTTTAATAAAAAAGGAGAAGAGATGCTCGGATATAATGAATCCGAAATTTTGGGACAAATCTGGTTCGACTTATTTGTCCCGCCCGAGTCGAAAGAATCCGTAAAACATTCCTTTGAAACGCTGATGCGAGGCGAGCGCGAATCATTGGAATATTTTGAAAGTACATTGGTAACCAAAAGTGGTAAAAAAATAATTGTTGCTTGGCACAATTCGATGGTTTATGATGATAAAGGAGCTATTGCAGGAACGATGAGTTCTGGAAGTGATGTGACGAAACAACGAGAAAACGAGCGAAAAATAACCAAATTGAACAGTTTACTAGAGCTAAAAGTCGAAAAAACGGAGGGAGCATTGGAAAAAACGGCTGGGGCATTAGAAGACGCTGTTAACAAATTAATTCAGGAAGTTAAGGATAGAAAAGCTGCCGAATTGGAACTTTTACAAAAAGGTGAAGACCTCAAATTGGCACTGCAACAAGAAAAGGAGGTCAGTGAAATGAAATCTCGATTTGTATCGATGGCATCTCATGAATTTCGGACGCCACTGAGTACAATTCTATCTTCTGCCGCGCTTTTGTCTCGCTATACAACTACGGAACAACAACCTCGTCGCGATAAACATATCAATAAAATTCGGTCTTCTGTTCATAATTTGAATGAGATTTTGAATGATTTCTTGACACTCACCAAACTGGAAGAAGGAAAGGTAGATGTGAAAAACAAGGAGTTTCCCTTCAATGAATTTTGTCAAGAATTGATTGCCGAAATGCAAGCATTACTGCAAGAAGGGCAACAGATAAAATTTAACGGATTACCTCAAGAACAATTGTTAGAAATTGATAGTCGGCTGCTTAAAAATAGTCTAATTAATCTATTGTCCAACGCGATTAAATATTCTAAACCCAATAAAACCATCATTTTAAATGGAAAAATTGAGGCACAAATATTAATCATTAAAGTAATTGACGAAGGTATCGGCATTCCTAAAAAAGACCAAATGCGCTTATTCACCCGATTTTTCCGCGCCAAAAATGTAGAAAATATCAAAGGCCATGGTTTGGGTTTGACCATAGTGCAACGGTATTTGGGTTTGATGAATGGGCATATTGAGTTTGAAAGTAAAGAGAATGTTGGAACGACTTTTACGTTGAAAATTCCCATTTCTACAAAAAATTAATGTTTTAACAATCGCTAAAATGAAAAAAGCCTACTATTCCAAATCCCGCCGTGTCCGTAAAGCTTATTGGACTGCTTTCAAAGTCATTTTGAGCTATGCGAAGTTGTATCTACTAACTAAAATTTGGGGTAAAAAATACTACGAAAAACACATTCTGGCTACGCACCTCCGTAATGCCAATCGAGTCAAAAAATCTATTTTAAAATTACAAGGACTGTTCATAAAAGTAGGACAATTGTTGTCTATTTTGACCAATATTCTACCGGAAGCTTTTCACGAACCGTTGGAAGGATTACAAGATAAAATTCCTGCTCGTCCTTTTTCCGAAATCCAGGAACGCATCGTCAAGGAGTTTGGAAAAATGCCGCTGGAAGTATTTACTACGTTTGAAAAAAAACCAATCGCCGCCGCTTCGATTGGACAAGCACACCGCGCAACCTTGTCTGATGGGACGCAAGTTGTCGTGAAAGTCCAACATGCCAATATCGAAGAAATTGCCCAGGTCGATTTGGAAATTATACGCCGTTTGACCAAGTTAGTGGAGTGGTTTTTTGAAATAAAAGGCATCGACCACGCGTATGAACAAGTACGAAAAATGATTGAAGAAGAGCTGGATTATGCGCAAGAAGCGGTGTCTATGCAGCGAGTTCAAGAAAATTTGAGTGATGAAATTGGTCTAAAAATTCCCGAATTACACCTCGAATATTGCACCCAACGTGTGCTGACTACCACCTTTTATGACGGTGTAAAAATCAGTGAAGTACAACAGATTTCGGAATGGAATATTGACCGTCGCGACCTTGCCAATCGTTTGGTTCATGCCTATTGTCAAATGGTTTTTGAGCATGGATTTTACCACGCCGACCCACATCCCGGCAATATTTTAGTGCAAGCCGATGGCACGATGATTTTGCTGGATTTTGGCGCAGTTGCAGCGTTAAAGGAAGAAATGCGAACTGGTTTTTTACAACTCATCGAAGCTGCGGTCAAGAACGATACGGAAAAAATTATTGCCTCGTTGAAAGATTTGGGTTTTCTCGCAGACGACCGCGATGCCGAGCGAGTTGCTGAAAAAATGATTGATGCGTTCCGTTATTTTTTACAAAATGAGGTACAATTTGATGGCTTGAATTTAAAAGACGTCAAAGTCAATCCGTTCAATAATAGTATTTTTAATTTAACCTCCGAAATTGGCTTCAAAAGCTTATTCAACACCATGCAAGTCCCCAAAGATTATGTGCTACTCAACCGCATGGTAACGCTGCTTTTGGGCATTTGCAATACACTCGATTCGCAGATGAATCCACTGGATACGGTGCGCCCATATTTCCAAAAATTTGTATTAGGCGAAAAGGGGAATTTTGTAGAATTAGCTACTAATTTTTTACAACAAAACATCGCGACTGCATTGGCTTTACCTGCGGAATTGCAAGCCGCCTTAAAAAAGGTCAATAAAGGCGAATTGGAAATTAACGTGGAAGCGACCAGGGAAAGAAATCGGTTATTCTATCGTTTAGGGCAACAGTTTTTGTATTTAATTTTAACCATTGTCGCAGTCGTCTTTAGCTATTTATTTTATAAAGATGGTGCAATTGATTTTTCAAAATATGCAGGAATCAGTGGCACATTTTTTTTAATAATGATGTGGCGAAAAGGAAGGGGAATTAAATTCTAAAAATACAAAAGTTTCAAAAACTTTGGTAGGCTACATGTCTTATTTCAACTTCTCATTTTCTAAATGCCGCGTCGCATCCCGCTTCGTTTTTTTATCTAAATTTTTGCGCAAAGCCTCCGTTAAATCCACACCTGTCTGGTTTGCCAAACAAATTAAAACAAATAATACATCTGCCATTTCATCTGCTAAATCATCTTTAGCCGTCGCGGCATCTTCCTTCCGCTTAAAGGATTGTTCTCCATAAATCCGCGCCATCAAACGCGACATCTCCCCCACTTCTTCCATCAAAACTGCCGTATTCGTCAATTCATTATAATACCGAACGCCGATGGTTTTTATCCAATTATCGACAGTTGCCTGGGCTTGTTCGAGTGTCATCTTTTTTAGTTGAAGTAGTTGATTAA